>NZ_JBEYYC010000007.1:0-241128 GCF_040645355.1 Streptomyces sp. NPDC046805
GCCGCCGAAGGAGCCGCCCATCACGCCGACCCGGTCCGCGTCCAGGTCCGGTGCCTCCAACGCCTTGTCCAGCAGGGCCAGTAGATCGGGGGCGGTCTTGCGTGCCAGGTCGTCGGCGATGTATCGGGCATGGTCGTGGCCGTAGCCGGAGGTGCCGCGCGGGTTGCCGAGCACCACGGCGTAGCCGGCGCTCGCGTACACCTGCGCCTCGTCGAAAGCGGCGGGTCCGTTGAGGGTGTAGCCCCACTGGGTGTGCGGGCCGCCCTTGATCTGCAGCAGCACCGGGTGCGGACCCTCGCCCCGCGGGCGGATGACCCAGCCCTGCACCTCGTGGCCGTCCGGTGCGGTGGCGGTGAACTCCTCCACCGGCAACAGGTCGGTCTGCTCGACGAGTTCACGCCCGAAGCCGGTCAGTACGTGCTCTTCGCCGGCGCGCAGACTGACCAGGTCGCCGGCGCTGGTGGCGCTGGCGATGACGGCCGCCACGGTCAGTCCGTCCGGACCGTCCACGGCCGTGTACCAGTTGACCTGACGGGTGCCGGTGATCAGGGGCCTGGGCGCACCGCCGTCGTAGGGCACCAGGAGCAGATGGACCTCGCCGCGGTGGTCGGCGGCGAACAGCACACCGTCGGCGACCGGCAGGATCGTCTGGCTGGCGAAACTGAGGTGGTAGTCCTGGTGGGTGAGGCGGCGGGCCGGCGCCGAGCCGTCGACCGGCGCGGACCACAGGCCGTAACTCATCGACGTATAGGGGTTGCCGTTCTCGTCGAGGGGCTCGGCGGCGAAGCACATCGTGGCGCCGTTCGGGGAGAAGCGGGGGCAGCCGAGGAGCAGGCCGCCTGCGGTGAGGGCACGCAGGCCGCTCCCGTCGGGGGCACACACCCACAGGTCGTTGCGGAGGTCGTCGCCGGCCTCGGCGTGGCGGGCCGCGGTGAAGGCAAGGAGCCGTCCGTCGGGGCTCCAGGAGACGTCCGCGTGGTCGAAGTCGCCGTCGGTGACCTGGACGGTGGCGGCCTTGGCGTCCTCGGCGAACGGGTCGGTGACGAAGATGTGCCGCGGCCGGTCGAAGGTGAATCCGAACCCGTCGGCGCAATAACGGAGTTTGGTGATACGGCGCGGTGCCTCGCTCTGCGGTGAACCCGTGTAGCGGCCCGGCTCGGGCACGCGCGCCGTGTAGGCGATGCGCGTGGAATCCGGGCTCCACACGGGCTGTCCGGCACCGATCGGATGCCCCGTGATCACACGGGCGTCGCCGCCGTCCATCGGCAGCAGATGCAGCTGCCCAGGGCCGCCCGGAACAGGGCGGAGAAACGCCAGATAGCGGCCGTCGGGGGAGAACGCCGGAGCGGCGTCATGCGGGCCCCGCGTCAGCAGCCGGGCCGGCCGGCTTCCGTCCGTCTCGGCCAGCCACAGCTCGGACACGTACCCGTCGGTGGCCAGATCGGGACGCGTCACCGCGACGGCCGCGAACCGGCCGTCACCCGACAGCGTCGGCTTTCCCAGAACGGGAAGGAGGTCAATGTCTGTGAGCTTCATAATGCGAATCTATTTCTCCGCGGTATTGACGGTCAACGCCTCTCAAATTGAACGGAATTGAAGAAAAATGACGCCAGGAAAACTCCTGGCGTCATTTCCGGGGTCCTTTCTCAGGAGATGGTCGCGAGTCGCCACTCGACCGATTCGGCCTCCCCCGGACGGCACTGGTCCCGGTACAGGTCGACCGCCCGCGCCCACGCGTCGTGGGCCTCGGCCAGGCGCCCGGTGGCCGCGTAGCTGTCGCCGAGCCGGTCCAGGGTTCCCGCTTCCTGATACGTGTTGCCGAGGGCTCGGCACAGTTCGAGCGCGGCCCGGGAGGCGGCCACGGCCTCGTCGTGCCGGCCGGTCTGCTGCGCGAGCAGGCCCAGGCTGTCGAGCGCGGCCGCCTCACCGCCGCGGTAGTGGTGCTGACGGGAGATCTCCAGGGCGCGGGCGCAGTACCGCTCCGCCTGGGCCAGGTCACCGAGCCGGGTGTGGTACCAGCCCGCCGCGTTGAGCGCGTCGGCCTCGGCTCCCCTCTGCTGGGCGCGCCGGAACAGCCCCGCCGCGCACACCGCGTGCCGGAGCGCCGCCTCGTCCCGCCCGGCCATCTCCTCGACCCAGGCGAAGATGTAGTACGCCCAGGCCTGCGGGCCCGGTTCGCCATGCCGCTCGGCGATCCGCACCGCCCGCTCCAGTTGGGCGACGGCCTCGGTGTGCCGGCCGGCGCGGCTCGCTGCCTGTCCCGCGTAGCGGTGGGCGGTGATCTGGGCCTCGGGGTCGCCGAGGGCGTGGGCGGCGCGCAGTGCGTCCGCCCATTGCTCCAGCTGCGGCGCGGTGTGGCCGCGCCGTACGTAGTGGCCGTTGAGGCAGTTGGCGAGCTGGAACACCGCGAGGCGGTGGCCGGTGTCCCGGGCCAGCTCGCGGACGGCGACCAGGGGGGCGTGTTCCTCGTCCAGCCACGTCAGTGCCGCGTCCCGGGAGGCCGGTTCCTCGGGCACACAGCCCTGCCCCACCGGATCGAGGGGCAGCTCGGGGTGGTGCGGGGCGATGATCCGGTCCGCCCGGTAGGCGCTGTGCAGATAGTGGTCGATCAGCCGGCGCCGTGCCGCCGTGTCGCCGGGGCGGCCGGCGGCCCGTCCCGGTGCTGTCGGCAGGGGCCGGTAGCGGCCGGGTGCGGTCCGTTCGCACAGCCCGTCGGCCACGAGCCGGTCCAGGAGGGCCGCCGCGCGGTCCGCGTCGACGGCCAGCAGCGAGGCGGCCGCCGGCACGGCGATGTCCGGGCCGGGGACGAGGTGCAGCAGGTGGCGGGCGTGCTGGTGGGCATGGCCGCCCGGCTCGTGTCCGGGCCGGGCGGGCGACCTCCCGTCGCCGGTGGGTGCGTCGACCTGGACGGCTGGTTGCCGCGCGGGGGCGGTCGGGTGGGCATGGGCCATGGTCTGCCTCCTCGTCGGCCGTCGGCGGCCGTGTCGGTCACAGCAGCGTGAACCGGGCCTCGGGCTGGATGAACATGGGGTCGGTCTCGGTGACGTCGAACGCCCGGTAGAAGGCCGGGACATGGCCGAGGACTCCGTTGCAGCGGAACTGCGGCGGCGCGTGCCGGTCGTTGGCGAGCCGCTCGCGCATCCGCCCCGGCGTGCGTTTGACGCGCCACATCGTGGCCCACAGGGCGAAGAACCGCCGGGTCCTGGCGGCCCGTTCGGCGTCGGACAGCCCGGATGCGGCCAGGTGGGCGGCGAACGCGGTGTGTGCGACGGTGAGTCCGGTGATGTCGGCGATGTTCTCGCCGACCGTCCGGGCGCCGCTGACGTGCTGTCCGTCCAGTCCCGCGGGGACGTAGCGGTCGTACTGCTCGACGAGCAGCGCGGTGCGCCGCGTGTACTCGGCGCGGTCCTCCTCGCTCCACCACTCGCGCAGCCGGCCCTCGCCGTCGTAGCGGGACCCTCGGCTGTCGAAGGCGTGGGACATCTCGTGGCAGACGATCGAGCCGAGCAGGGCGAAGTTGCGCGTCATGTCGCCGCCCGCGTCGAACAGGGGCGGTTGCAGCAGCGCGGCGGGGACGACCACCTGGTTGAGCCCGTGCCGGTAGTAGGCGGTGACCGCCTGCGGCGGGACCTTCCACTCGGCGCGGTCGACGGGGCCGCCGAGCCTGCGCAGCTGGCGGACGAAGTTCCGGGTCCGGCCGCGGCGCACATTGCCCAGCAGATCGGCGGGGTCGGTGTGCAGTGCGTCGAGTTCGGCGGTGTCGCGTGGGTGGCCGAGTTCGAAGTGCATGGCGTCGAGCTTGGCGATCGCCGCGTGACGGGTGCTGTCGGCCATCCAGCCGGCCTGCTCCAGGCAGCCCCGGTAGGCCTGGACGAGCGTGTCCACCAGGTCCTCGGCGGCCTTGCGGGTACCGGGCGCGAGGTGCTCCTGGAGATAGCGCTCGCCCACCTCGTCGCCGAGGACGGTCTGCACGAAGGAGGTCGCCCGCATCCAGCGGGGCCGGGACCGGCGGGATCCGGTCAGCACCTGCCCGTAGAAGCGGAAGTTCTCGGCGAACACCGCGGCCGGCCCGAACGGGGCCGCTTCGTGCACCCGCAACCAGAGCAGCCAGAGCTTCAGGTCCGCGAGGTCCGCCGCACTCCACCACGCGTCCAGCGCGGTGCGGTACGGCCCCGGCCGCATCTGGACACGGGCGTCGGGCGGGATGTCGCCGAGCCCCTCCAGGAAGGCCCCCCAGGGGAAGGCGCCGGTGTCGGCGGCGAGTTCGGCCGCGGTGGTCACCTGGGCCTGGGCCCTGATGCGGCCGGAGGCGTCCGGCCGGGTGTGGGCGGTGGCGAGCGCGCTCTCCACGCGCAGGGCGGCGTCGGCCGCGTCGTGCGGATCGGGCTGTCCGGCCAGTTCCAGCACGGCGCGCAGATGCCCGGCGTACTGCTCGCGCAGCGGCGCGTGGCCGGGGTCCAGATAGGCGGCCGGGCCGCCGGCCAGCGCCAGGCCGGACTGGGTGAGGGTGAGCAGGTAGCCGCGGGTGCCCGTGGTGTCCGTGTCGACGGTCGCCTCGACGGGGCCGCCGACTCCCTCGCGTTGCAGCCGGCCCAGAAGCCGCGCCAGCTCCGCGCGGTCGGTGACCGCACGGACGGTGTCGAGCAGGGCGGCGAGATCGGCCGGGCCGCGCTCGGCTATGCCGGCCTCGTCCATGAAGCTCGCGTAGAGATCGGCGATCTGCCGGCCAGGGTCGCCCGGTGCGGCGGAGTGCAGGCCGCTGTCGCGGATCACGGCGACGACGTCGTCCTGCACCTTCTCGGCGAGCAGGGACAGCAGGGTGGCCTCGGCCCGGTGCTCGGGCAGGACGAAGGCGTCCAGCCAGCGGCCGTTGACATGGGTGTAGAAGTCGTCCTGCGGCCTGGTCGCCGGGTCCGTGTCGACGTCGTACGCCGTGATCGCGCTCATCGTGATGCGGCCTTGTCCGGTACGGCCTGGGTGCCCGCGGCCGGCTCCGCGACGGTGTTCGCGGTGGTTTCCGTGACGGTGTCCGCGGCTTCGGGCTCCGCGGTCCGCAGCAGGGCCCGGTGGAAGATCAGCACGGCGAGCAGGGAGCAGGTGCCCGCCACGAGGAAGGCGTAGCGCGGCTGCATGAAGCCGAGGATCACACCGCCCAGCAGATAGCCCACGGCGGGACCCGTGTTGGAGACGGCGCCCAGCGCGGCGAACGCCCTGCCGCGGTGGCTGTCGGGGGTTCGGAGGTTGATGACGATGTGGGTGACGGTCGCCTGCGCGCCGTTGCCGAAGCCGCCGATCACATAGCAGGGCACGATCCACCAGGCTCCCGGGGCGAGCCCTGCGCCGAGGATGCCCACCGAGATGCAGACGAACGACCCGATGAGGATCGCCTCGTGGTTGAGCCCCTTGATCCGGCGCACCAGCAGCGCACCGGGGACCAGGCCGGCCATCCAGGAGGACATGATCAGCCCGTACGTCTCCTCGGATCCGCCGAAGGTGTCGCGTACGTAGAAGACGATGAGGACGTTGATGATGCTCGCCGCCGCCATCACCACGCCGCTGACCGCGAGCATGGAACGCAGGAAGCGGTCGGTCGACACCCGGTAGGCGGGCTTGTCGTCCTTCTTGCCGCCGCCGCCGTTGCCGCCCGCCGTCGCGGCGGTGTTGTGGTGCAGCCGGGTACGGATGACCAGGGCGCCGAGCACGACGATCGCGAACGACGCCGCGTCGAGCAGCAGCGAGATCCTGACCCCGAAGTGGGCGGTGAGGAAACCGGCGACGCCCGGGGCGACGACCATGCCCGCCATCGCGGTGGTCTGGGAGATCGAGGAGGCCCTCGGGACGTTCTCCTTGCCGACCATCGCGGCGGGCAGCCCGGCGAAGACCGGATGGGTGAAGGCGATGCCCGTGGAGAGCAGCACGGCCAGGACGATCAGCAGGGCCGGTGTGGTCGTCTGCGTCATCGCCAGGCACGCCAGGATCTGCAGCGAGGCGACCACGACGATGAGCCGGCGGCTGTCGAACCGGTCGGCGAACCTGCCCGTGACGGGGGCGAGCAGGGCGGGCGGCACGGCGGCCGCGAGCAGCAGGGCCATGACCGCGTACGATCCGGCGCCGTTCGCCTGGAGCAGCAGGGTCAGGGCGGTGGCGGCCGCGATGTCGCCGGCGAAGGACAGCCCCCGCATACCGGCGAGGACGTAGACATCCCGCCAGGCGGGCGCGGCCCCCGCGGCACTCGTGGGCGCCTGGGCCCGTTGGGTGGTGTCTGTCATGGTGAGGTTTCAGCTCCTTGTGCGGTCGGCGGTTTCCAGCACCCCGAGACGGGTCAGCCCCTGGGCTACGTGCACGGACCGGGCTTCGGGCACGCCCGGGAAGAAGTGGGCCGCCGGGACCGCGCCGCCGCTCTCCAGCTCGCGCAGCGCATCGGCGACGGCGTCCGGCACGGCGAGCCGATGGCCGTTGACGAGGAGTCCGCTCTTCGCGCCGTCGCTCGGTCCGATCTCCAGGGGTACGGCGCTGCGGCGCAGCCGCGTGCCGGGGGCGAGCACGTCCGCGGACGCGAGCCGTTCGAACTCGCGGGGCCGGCCGGCGCCGGCGCGCTGTCGGCCGGCCGCGAGCAGCCGGTCGACCTCGGCCGCCGGGTCGGCCTCGGCCAGCCGGCCGGCGAGCCGGCTCAGCAGGGCGCCGAGGGCGGCGGCGCCGTCGGGTGCCGTGGCCCCGGCCAGGTGCGGGAAGCCGTCGAACTCCGGGTCCTGGAGCAGCTGTTGCACCGTTTCGCCCACCAGGTCGCGCCAGCGGCGCGGCTCCACGGTGACCGACAGATGCAGGGAGACCTCGGCTTTTGCGGCCGCTGCGTGCGGGGTTCCGTAGGGCAGGTACAGGACGTCACCCGCACGCAGCGTCGTCTCGATGGCGGGCGGCCCGAGGTCCTCGGGCCGGTGGGAGGCCTTGTCGGCGCGGCGGTCCGCGGGCGGCTCCCAGATCCGCCAGTCCTTGGTGCCCTCGATCTGGATGACATAGACGTCGACCGGATCGTGGTGCGGGGCGTAGCCGTCCTTGCCGGCCGGGGTCAGGAAGGCGACCACCTCACTGGGGCAGGCGAAGGTCCGGGCGAAGACGTCCACCAGGTGCCGGGCGGACGGCAGGAAGTGGTTGAGCGCGTTCCAGGTGATGGTGCCGCCGGACCGGAACAGTTCGTAGACCTGCTCCGGCACGACCGCCTCGGTGAGCGCGGCGCCGCGGTCGGCGACGGTGCGGGTGTACGCCTTGCCGGGTACCCCGCGGCCGTCCTTGGCCACCCGCAGATACGCGGGTGACACGGCTTCCATGGCGACGATGTCGTCGAGTTGCCGCACCGACACGAGGCTCCGGGTCCTGCCTTCGAGCGCACCCCTGCGCAGCAGCGGCTTCTTGTTGAAGTACTCCGAGAAGAAGACCTGGGGGTCTCCGACGAGGTCCTCGAAGCCCTGGGTGGTCGTGGATGTGTCCACGCTCTTCGCCTCCAGCAGACGGGATGGTGCCGATTCGTGCTCTCGTGTCGGTGCGGCGCGGGCGGGGCGCCGTCAGCGGGCGCCGACCACCTCCAGGACGCCGAGGCGGGTCAGCCCCTGGGCGGCCTTCGTCGCACGGTCCGCGGAAACGCCGGGGAAGACCTCGCCCGCAGCCACCTCGGCGTCCCCGAGGCTCGCGAGCGTCTCGGCGACCGGGGCCGGGACGGCGATCTTGTGACCGTTGACGGTCATCTGGGTACGGCCGCCCTCGTTGGCGCCGAACTCGACGGCGGCCGTCGTACGGCGCAGCAGCACCTCCGGGGTGAACCGGTCCGTCTCGGCGATCGTCTGGAACGTGGTGCCGTGCGAGCTGCCCGACATGGTGCGGCCCAGTTCGGCCAGCCGGTCCAGCTCGGCGCCGGCGTCCAGGGACTCCATACGGGCGGCCAGCGAGGCGACCTTCTGCCGGAACAGCGACTCCGCGCCGGAGTCCCGCAGGGCGCCGATGTGCGGATACTCGTTGAACTCCGGGTCGGAGGCGACCTGTTCGAAGGTCTCCCGCAGCAGGTCCTTCCACATACGGGGCCGCATCATGATCGACAGGTGCAGGGACACCTGGTCCTCGGCGGCGGCCGCGTGCGGGGTGTTGTACGGCAGGTAGAGGACATCGCCCGGCTCCAGCAGGACCTCGATGACCGGCTCGCCGAGCTCTTCGTCGGTGTACGAGGCGTTGTCGCCGTGGCGCTCGGCCGGCAGGTCCCACAGCTTCCAGCGCTTGGTGCCCTCGAGCTGGACGATGAAGAGGTCGACCGGGTCGTGGTGCGGCAGGTAGCCGCGCTTCTTGGTGGGCGTCATGAAACCGACGACGTCGGTCCGGACGGCCATCTTGTCGCTGATGACCCGGGTGAAGTCGCGCAGTTCCGGGACGATCTGGTTGAGCGAGCACCAGGTGACGGTGGCCCCGGCCCGGAAGAGCTCGTAGATCTTCTCCGGCACGACCGTGTCGGTGATGTTGACGCCCTGGACGACGACGCTGCGCGTGTAGCCCTTCTCGGGTACACCGGAGCCGTTGTGGTTCACCTTGATGTAGGGCGGCCGGATCGATTCCAGGTGCAGCAGTTCGTCGAGCTTGCGGATGGAGAGGATGTCACGCACATCCCCCGGCATGGCACCCTTGCGCAGCAGGGGCTTCTTGTCGAAGTACTCGGCAAAGAAGACCTTTTCGTCCCCCACCAGATCTTCGAATGTGAAGTCGTACATTGCATTCCTTTCGATGCCCGATGGCGTGGAACGAAGTTTGTCGCGGCGGAGGGGCGGCAAGCGTTTCGGGCCGCCCCTCCAGCCGCAGCGGAATTACTGGATGTTGACGTAGTACGACGTCGCCAGCAGCTCGGCGGAGGTCTCGATGAACTCGATGTCGTCGAACGCCACGGTGCTCTCCATGTTGCTCACTCCTTTTTGTTCGCTGGTCACCGCCGCTGTGTTCCGGCGGTGACGAAATATTCACCGCACGCAGCCTTGTGCGTCAACGACGGAAAACCTGAACACTGGTCGAGCGGAATTCAGAAAAACGGACACATCGAATGGAAAAGCGCGTCCAACCGCGGATGTACGCAGTTGGACGCGCGGACCGGACCGGCGCTCGGGCGTCACACCGGATGGGGTGCGACCGCGGGACGTACCTCCTTCTCGGGTACGGCCGGTGCGTCCATCCGCCGCCAGACGGGGAAGACCAGCGGGCAGAGGGTGACCAGCAGATACAGCCCGCCCACCAGCCAGAACGCGCCGGTCAGCCCGGTCGCCTGGGCCAGCAGGCCCGATCCCAGCGTGCCGAGGGGGATGGCCGCCAACGCGCCGGCGGTGGAGACGCCCTGGACCCGGCTGCGCAGTTCCTCGGGGACGAGCTCGAAGACGAGCGGCCCCATCAGCGGGTTCAGGACGCCGGCGGCGAGGCCGGAGAAGAGCATGAGGACGGCGAGGGGCACCGGGTCGTGCCACACGGCGGCCAGCACGAACCGCGGGGCGCCGGCGACGAGGAAGGCTGTCGCATAGACCGTCCGGCGGCGGAACCGGCCGAACACGGTGCCGTACAGCAGGGCGCCGCAGATCGCGCCGACGCTGGCGACGCCGGTGATGAGGCCGAGGCTGACGGAGCCGCCCAGGTTGTCCGTGGCGTGCGCCGGGAGCAGCACCGCGCTCCAGCCCTGGTTCAGCGCGTTGGTCACCATCACCATGAGCGTGATGGCGAGCAGCAGCCGGGTACGGCGCAGGAAGGCGAAGCCGGCCCGCAACTCCTCGCGGTAGGTGCGCAGATCGACCCGCGGTGCGTCGGCGACCGGGGCGGCGGCGGGCAGCCCCCGCAGGCCGCCGAGGACCAGGACGGCCGACGCCAGGAAGCTCACCGCGTCCACGAAGAGCACCGCGGACGGGCTGAACACGGCGATGAGCACACCGGCCAGCGGGCCGCCGAGCAGCCGGGCCAGCTGGCGGGCGGTCTCGAAGTGACTGGCCGCCTTGGCCACGGTGGTGCCCGCCCGCTCCGCGAGATGCGGCAGCAGCACGCCGCGGGCCGACTCCCCGGGGGAGCGGCACAGGCCCGTGACGGTGACCAGCGCGCACAGCATCCAGAAATGGAGCAGCCCGCCCTGGTGCAGCAGCGGGATCGCCGCGACAGCCACGGCCGAGACGAGGTCCGTGCCGACGCTGACCCGGCGGCGGCCGACCCGGTCGATGAGCGGGCCGCCGAGCACGGCGCTCAGCACCATCGGCAGGCCTTGCCAGAACGCGACGACACCGGTTCTGGCGACGCTGCCGGTCGTGGCGTACACGAACACGGGAATGGCGATGAGGCTGAGCCAATTGCCGGTGACGGATATGACGTTGGCGGTGAGCACGGCGAGCAGCGGTCGCCGGTCCCTGGTCTGAGCGGCCCTTGCGGGCATGGCTGTACTCCCTGTGGGCGTCGGTGGGTTTCATGAGCCCCTGGGCCGGTGCGGCCCGGGGCCCGCGCGGGTGACCGGCGTCGTCACGCGCCGAGGGACGACGGCCGTGCCATCTCCGTGTCCGACAGCTCCGCGTGCCGCAGCTCCTCGGCCAGCAGCTGCCAGATCTCGGCGTATCCGTCGGCGAGTTGGGACAGCGGCCGGCGGCAGTGCGCCGGGACGGTGTCGAGGATGCGCTGCCGGTCCCGGACGACCGAGGAACACGCGTCCAGCATCCGCAGGACGTTGCGGCCCGCGTCGTTCAGGCGCAGCGACGGGTCCCGGCGCAACGAGTCGAAGATCGTCAGCAGTTCGACGGGGCTCCTGGAGCCCCTCGGCCGGGGCCGGAGGATCTGCCGGCCCGGCTGCGCGCGCATCAGCGACGTCACCCCGGCCGGTGGTTCGGCATGCGCGGCGGCGGGTGGCTCGGCGACGCGCACCACGGCCACGCCGTCCGAACCGACCGCGCACTGGTCCGTCCGGGACTCCGCCGCCCGCTGCCTCGGCGGCAGCGGATCCTCGCCTCTGAGCATCCGATCGCGTACATCGGCGACCGTCGCCGGTGAGATGCCCACCCGCCGCGCGATCTGGCGCAGCGAGGCGCCCGGGTTCTGCCGGATCAGCCGGCTCGCCAGCTCCCGGCCCTGCGCCGAACTCACCGGTCTGGCCCGGCCGTCGCGCCCCACCCGGTGCCCCACGTCCGGCGTGTCCGCCCCGCACGTGCGCCGGACCTGAGCCACCTTCTTCGCGGACAGGCCCGCCACCGCGGCGACGGCCCGGTCGGACCAGTCGGGGCGGGCCAGGAAGATCCGCTCCGCCGCGGCCACCCGGTCGGCCACCGACAGGGCCCGCCCGTGCGTCACGTTGACCGCGACCGCCAGCAGGGCGGCGTCCTGCACATCGCCGTCGAAGAACCGGACGGCGATCCGCTCCTCACCTCGCAGTTGCGCCGCCCGCATTCGGTGGATCCCGTCCACCACCGTCATCGTCGGCCGGTGCACCACGATCGCCGGCCACGGTGTCACGGACTCCGCGAGCTGTCGTACGAACTCCTCGTCCTCACCGTCGCTGCGTGGCGTGTAGGCCACCAACAGGGTGTTCGTCGGGACGGACTCGACCGGTGCGTCCCGCAGCGCCCCGTCCCGCAGGGCTATCAGATAGTCCGAGCCCTCCGCGCGCGTACTCACGTCGACTCCCCCGCCCCGCCGCCTCAGGAACCGATCCCCTGCCAGCCCGAGTCGCCCATCGGGATGAGACCGACACCGTCGGAGGCGGCGGAAGCAGCCACCACCGTCGTCGACGAGGAGGCGTCGGCCGCCGCGGCCGTACCCGCCGCGAGGCCCATCCCCGTCACCACGAGCACACCAGCGGCGACCACATGCAGAATCGTCTTACGGACCGTCATCCCGGTTTCCCCTCTCGCTGTGTTCCGACGTGAACGATGCTGCCGTGCCGTCGGGGCCCACAGAAGAGAGTTTCCGCTGGTCAAACCGGCCTTGGCCTACTTGGGCCAGCAGGCCGCCGACCGGCGGGGGCGCCGTGTGCCGCTCAGATGCCGTCGATCATCCGGCTGCGCCCGGTGAGGTTGACCAGGACGGTCTCGTCCGGGCGGATCCGCCCGGCCCGTGCCTCGTCGCGTACGGCCGCGATGGCCGCGGCGGAGGCGTGGCACACGTCGATACCCTCAAGGGCGTGCAGCAGGTGCCGGGCCACGACGAGGTCCTCTCGCGCGGTGGAGACGATCGAGCCGCCGGTGGCGGCGGCGATCGTGTGCAGGTAGGGGTAGTAGGGCGAGCTGTCACCGAGGAGGATGGCGGTGGCCAGGCCCCGGGGGTCCTCGATCCGGTCCGTGGCGCCGAGTTCGGCGCGGCCCTCCTGCCATGCCCTGGCCGCCGGGGCGCAGGACTCCTCCTGGGCCATCAGGAACCGGGGCATACGGTCGAGTCGGCCCAGGCCCAGGTACTCGCGCATGCCCTTGTGGGCGGCGAGCATGCCCATGCCGCTGCTGACCGCCTGCACCACGACGTCCGGAGTGCGGTCCATCGCGTCGAGCGCCTCCAGATAGGCCAGCTTGAGGCCCTCCCGCCGCGCCCAGTTGAAGAAGCCGGCGTCGAAGTGGAGTCCCCGTTCCGCCGCGAACCGGCGGGCCTCGGCGGAAGCGGCCACATAGCTTCCCGGTACGGCCGTGACAGCGGTGCGGGGGTCGGCGGGGATGTCGTGATTGGCGACGAATTTCTCACCGCAGAAGAAGTGTGCCCGCATCGAGGGATCCATCCGCACGGCCCGGGCCAGCGCGGTCGAGCTGTTTCCCGTGCTGGAGCCGACGAATTCCTTCACGCCGAACTGGCGCAGTACGGCGGTGACCACGGACGCCAGTCGGTCCTTCGTGGTGTGGGTCGGCTGCAAGGACTCGTCCTTGATCCACAGCCCGGGGACCCCGATGGCGATTCCGAGACGAGGGGCGGGACGGCACGGCGTCCGCACGGTGACACCGGGGTCGAGGAATTCCCGGGAGGTCAGCGGGAGCAGATCGAAATAGACCTGCTCGGGATCGGGATGACGGTAGAAGTCCACGCTCCCCAGCTCGTACCGGGGTTCGAGGGCGCCGCTGCATCCGGGGCATCGGTACATCGCGTCGGGTGCGAACTCGGCGCCGCACAGGACGCAGGCCAATGCGAACTTCGTGCGCGTGCTGCGCTCGCTCGGGGCAACCCTCTCGGCAATCGTCGTCACTGCGGATTCCCTTCACAACGTCTCGGATCGACAATGAAAGAGCCGGAAAAGAAAGCCTCACCGGCCATCGACCGGGCCGCGACGTTAGCAGGTACCCGTCCGTTATTTCCTGGACGACCGAGATTTCCGAAGGTGCGTAAAACAATCGCGTTCAACTGCGGACATACCCAGTTGAACGCGCTTCCTTATCCGCCCCATGGTTGCGCAGGAGCGTTCAACACACAATCGCGACCGTCTGGTTGGCAGAGGCTCACCGCCCCGGGGCTGATGCGTTCTCAGCCATGGAAAGCCGAGCGGGGACTGACGGACGTTCGAGGAATGGTGGTGGGCAGCCGGGGTATGCGGGTGCTTGTCGGATGACAGGCCGGCGCATACGAGGTGGATCGACTGGGAGGGACGCATGATGCCGACGACGACCGTGCAGACTGCCGAGCAGGCGGTGGACGTTCCGGAGATCGCGGACCCGTCCAAGGTCGCGCCGAAGGACGCGCGGGAGTTGTCGAAGCTGTTCTTCGGCCAGTTGGCGGTGCTGGAGGAGGGTACGCCCGCATACCAGTACGCGCGAAACACGCTGATCGAGATGAACATGTCCCTCGTCCGCTACGCCGCCGGCCGGTTCCGCAGCCGGGGGCCGGAGGAGATGGAGGACATCGTCCAGGTCGGCATGATCGGACTGATCAAGGCCATCGACCGGTTCGAGTTGTCCCGCGAGGTCGAGTTCACCTCCTTCGCCGTCCCCTACATCGTCGGCGAGATCAAGCGGTTCTTCCGTGACACCTCCTGGGCCGTGCACGTCCCGCGCCGCCTCCAGGAAGCCCGCGTCCAACTCGCTCGCGCCAACGAGGAACTGCGCGGCCGACTGGGCCGGGCAGCGACGACCAAGGAGCTCTCCGAACTGATGAGTCTTGCGGAGGACGAGGTCGTCGAGGCGCAACTGGCCTCCAACGGCTACACGTCGGCCTCCCTGGACGCGGCGATCAACGGCAGCGAGGACGGCGAGGGGGCGCTGGCGGACTTCATCGGCGACGAGGACGCCGCCCTCGGCCTGGTCGAGGACCTCCATGCCCTCGCCCCGCTGATCGCCGAACTCGCCGAACGTGACCGCCAGATCATCCACTGGCGCTTCGTCGAGGAACTCACCCAGGCCCAGATCGGCGAACGTCTCGGCGTCTCCCAGATGCACATCTCCCGACTGATCTCCCGTCTCCTGACCCGCCTGCGCGAGGGCATGCTCAGCACCGCCTGACGGCCGGAAACCCGGCAGTCGGGCGCGGTGGAAGCAAAGGAGCCGCGCGGCCGACTGTTGCCGATTGACAACTATGGTCGTGAGGCAACAAAGCGGCGGAGTCGCACTGTACGGGGAAGGATCTGCAATGTTCCGGTGGGCGGAGGCGGCGCCGTGCGCCGGCCGTCCAAGCCTCGCAGTCGGGGCGATCGATGGCCCGGTCCTGTGTTCAGGCCGTCCGGTCCCCTGTGTGCGCAGCGGTGTCGTGTATCTGCAACGCCGCCGTGTCGCAGAACGCCTCCAGCCCCTCGAGAAGCGCGGTCCGCTTGGCGGCGGGCATCAACTCCAGCACCGCCTGCAACTCCCGCTCCCGGCGTGCGCGCAGATCGTCGAGGAAGGCGCGGCCGCGGGTGCTGATATGCAGACGTACCTCGCGCCGGTCGGCGGGGCTGACCACGCGCTCGACGAAGCCGGCGGCCACCAGTCGGTCGCAGAGTCGGCTGGTGGACGGAGGTGTGGAGGCGAGGGAGTCGGCGAGGGTGCGCAGATTGATGCCGTCCTGGTGCTCGAGCATCAGGAGCACACGCATCTGGGACGGAGAGGCCGGCGCGGTCGAGGCCCGGCCCCACAGGACTTCCAGCAACTCCACGGCCGTCAAGGTCGTGCGTGCGACCTCGATGGGCTCGGGGCGGGGGCGGAAGGCAGTCACCGTCTCACTCTCACAGGCACCTGGGACGCCCGCCAGCGTACTAGGTGCCGATAGTGGCAAGAAATGGTTCGGACGGCCCGGCGCGACTCGACGCGGGCGGCTTCGTCGCCCGGGCGAGGCTCGTGTGTGTCCGTCGAAGGATGGGTGTTTTTACGATCGTGAACAGATTTGTGACCGCTGAGCGTGCTCTGCGCACGGCGGCCCCACACGAGTTGCTCGATGCTGTGCGCCGTGTGCTCGCAGAGGAGTACGCGGCCCGGTCCGTCGAGTTGTTCATGGCCGACTACGGCCTCACCGTCCTGCAGCCGGTGTCGGTGCTGCCCCACACCGCGGAGCCGGTGTCGGTGCACAACAGCCCTGCCGGCCGTGCTTTCGGTGCCCAGGAGCCGTTCATGGAGGGCGTTCGCGGGGGGTCTGTGCGCGTACATCTGCCGGTCACTGTGCGCGGAGACCGGCTGGGCGTGCTGTCGGTCACCCTGCCCGACGCAGAAGGTGTGCGCGGCCTTCTGGGAGAACTTGCTGACATCGCCGAGGTGCTCGGACACGAGGTGGTCGTGGCCGAACGCGACACGGACGTCTACCTGCAGGCGAGGCGCAAGGACCGGCTGACCCTGGCCGCCGAGATGCAGTGGCAGCTCTTGCCCGGCCGCTCCTGCTCCGGGCCGGAGTACGAACTCGGCGCGCAGCTCGAACCGGCTTACGCGATCTTCGGTGACAACTTCGACTGGTCCGGCACGGCGGACCACCTCATGCTCTACGTCACCAACGGCATGGGGGAGGGCATAGAAGCCTCCCTGCTGACGAACCTCGCCATCAACGCTCTGCGAAACGCCCGGCGCGCCGGGATCGCCATCGACGACCAGGCTGCCTTGGCCGACCAAGCGGTGTACGCCCACTATCAGGGGCGTTGCTATCTCTCGGTGCTGATGTTCGACTTCGAACTCGCCACGGGCCGGGTGAAGGTGGTGGACGCCGGCTCCCCGCAGCTGCTGCGGCTGCGGGACGGGGTGGTCGAGCGCGTCGACTTCGACGCGCAGCTCCCGCTGGGGATGTTCGAGGAGACCGACTACGTGGCTCAGGACTTCCTCGTCGAGCCGGGCGATCGGCTCGTCTTCGTCAGCGACGGGGTGTACGCGGTCGCCTCGCCGAAGGGTGAGGCGTACGGGGATGCCGCCCTGGCTCGGGCGATCATGTCCACTCGTCTCCTGCCCGCCGCCGAGGTGCCGCGTGCCATTCTGCGTGAGCTGACCGGTCATCGCGGCCGATCCGCCCCGAGGGATGACGCCCTGGTGGTCTGTCTGGACTGGCATGGACGCTGAGCCGCTGGCAGCGAGCCTCGGATGTGCCGATGCTGTGTCGTTTCCAGGGCGCCTGCAGTATCGATGCTTGTCATGTGGCAATAATTGGCGGAGCTGCGCCGGTCGTGGCGCAGCGGCCTGTTCTTGAGGGAGACGATGCAGGTGCCGGAGCAGGCAGCGGCCGAGTCGGCGGCGCGGGAGCTGGGGGCTTTCCTGGAGCGCCGTCGCGAACAGATCGCCCAGCGATGGGCGGACGCCCCTCTTTTCAGAACGGTCTTCACCGTCTCACGGGACGAAGCCATGGAGGCGTGCAGGACCGTTGTGGACGCCCTGTCCGAGGCGGCGTCGAGCGGCCGGCTGGAAAGCATCGCGGCCCCCGGCTTCGGCTCGGTGCGCGAGCAGTTGGGTCGCATGGCCGCTTCCCGTGCCCGCAGGGGATTCACCCCCGCCCAGATAGCGGACGAGGCCGCCGGCCTACGGGTGGAGGCCGCCGACTTGCTGCGCGGCGAGGTCCAGGGCCTGCCCGATCAGGAGGCGCGGGAGGTTCTGCTGGCTCTGACCGTCCTGATGGGAACGCTGCGCCTGGTGATCATGGAGACGACGGTCAACGCCGGCGAGGAGCTGATCGCACGGCAGCAGCAGCAACTGCTCGAAGTGGCCACTCCCGTGATCAACCTGTGGGAAGGGATCATCGCGGTACCCCTGATCGGCACGCTGGACAGTGCCCGCAGCCAGGTGGTCATGGAGTCGCTGCTCCAGGCCATCGTGGAGCAGCGGGCCCGCTACGCGATCCTCGACATCACAGGTGTCCCCACGGTCGACTCGCTCGTCGCGCAGCACCTGATGAAGACGGTCGCCGCGGCCCGGCTGATGGGCGCCGAGTGCATCGTCTCCGGAATCCGCCCGGCCATCGCGCAGACCATCGTGCACCTCGGCATCGACCTGAGTTCCGTACTCACTCGCAGCTCGCTGGCCGACGCCCTGGCCTACGCGCTCACCCAGCAGGGCATCGAGGTCTCCCGGAGTGCGGCCGGTGTGAGCCCGCGATGACCATGCCCCTTCCGGGTGACTCGGCGGCGGTGCCGGTCCTGGCGCTGGGGAACATCCTGCTGGTCTCCCTCCAAGGGGAGTTGCACGACAGCATGGCCGAGCAGCTTCAGCAGGACATCACCCACCGCATCGCCCACAGCGAGGCGAGTGGCGTGGTCATCGATGTCTCGGGCGTCGAGATCGTCGACTCGTTCCTGGGTCGGGTCATCGCAGAGATCGCCGCCAGCGCCCGGTTGTTGGCCGCCCGCACCGTTCTGTGCGGGATGCGGCCCGCCGTGGCGATCACTCTGGTCGAGCTGGGCCTCACCCTGCCCGGCCTGGAGACCGCGCTCGACGCCGAACGAGCTCTCGAACTGCTCGAGCAGGATCCCTCCGTGGCCTCCTTGGGCATACGTGAGGGGTGCACGTGACTCCGGCCTCCGGCCCTGCCGTCGCGACGAGCCTGCCGATCGGCTCGGACGCGGACCTCGCGTGGGTCCGTCACCAGGTGCGCCAGTTCGCGGCCGAACTCGGATTCGGGCTCGTACAGCAGACGAAACTTGTCACCGCGGCCAGCGAGTTGGCCCGGAACACCCTCGTCCACGGCGGTGGAGGACACGCGCAGATCACCCCACTGCACAACGGCCTGAAGCGTGGGCTCCAGCTGGCGTTCATCGACACCGGCCCCGGCATTCGCGACATCGAGCTGGCCATGACCGACGGCTACACCACCAGGGGCGGTCTCGGGCTGGGCCTCGGCGGAGCCAAGCGGCTGGTGGACGAGTTCGCCCTCGACACCGAGCCCGGTCAGGGCACTGCCGTCACCGTCGTCGCCTGGGTCACCGGCGCGCCCGCCACTCGTCCGGGGCTCGGATGACGCGCGTCTGGGACATCCCGGTGCACGACTCCACCCGAGTGCGGGACGCCCGGGTGGCGACCGAGGCGGCCAGCGCCCATGCCCGCCTCGACGCCCACCGCACCGCGGTCGCCGCCCTGGTGGCCACCGAGCTGGCGACCAATCTGCTCAGGCACGCCGAGGGGGGCCGCCTGGTGATCCACCTCGTCGATCATCCGGAACCGGGCACCCCTGGTCCCGCGGTGCAGCTCGTCGCCCTCGACCACGGCCCCGGCATCCACGATGTCACCGAGGCCCTGCGTGACGGCTACACCACCAGCGACGCGTCACTCGGCGCCGGTCTGGGCACCTGCCTGCGCATATCCAGCGCGTTCGACCTGTACAGCAGCCATCGGGGCACCGTCTCGGTGGCCCGCATCGACCAGGGCGTCGGCCAGGCGAAGGCCCTGCCGGCCTGCCGAGCCGGAGGGATCAACGTCCCGCTCGCCCGGGCCGAGCACTCCGGAGACGCCTGGAGCTGCGTTCGCTCAGGCTCCCGGCTGACCCTGTTGCTCGCCGACGGCCTCGGTCACGGGCCCAAGGCCGCTCAGGCGTCCAGTGCCGCGGTCGACGAGCTGCACCGCGTCGGGCACCTGCCACCCGCGGAGATCCTGCGTCACATGCACCCGGCACTACGACCCACCCGCGGGGCGGCGGCGGCCGTGGCCCAGCTGGACACCGACAGCGGGGAACTCGCGTTCGCCGGGGTCGGCAACATAGGCGCCCGCCTGCATGTCACCGGGTCTTGGGAACACCTCGTCTCCCACCCCGGCATCGTCGGCGCCCAGTTCCCGTCGAGCGTACCCGTGTGCCGCCGGCCCTGGGGAGCGGGCAGCCTGCTCGTCCTGCACAGCGACGGATTGCCCAGCCGGTGGGTGCCGCCCGCTGATCCCGACCTCCTCACCCACGACCCGGCCGTGGTCGCGGCGACCATCCTCCGGGATGCCAGCAGCGCCGCCAGCCCCGTACGCGATGACACCTGTGTGGCCGTCCTGGCCTCCGACCACCCGGTCGGGCGCCCGTGATCCCGCCGGACGTCCGGAACGTCACCTCGGTCGCCGAGGCCGTCCGCGCCCGGACCTTCGCCGCGCGCCTCACGACGGGCTTGGGCGTATGCGAGGTCGAACGGGCTCGTTTCCTCACGGCGCTCACGGCACGGCTGCGCGAGTGTCTCGGCCAGGGCGGTGCGGAACTCACCCTCACCGTCCGGCCGTCCGGATCCGACGGGACCGTGTTCGTGCGGGCTGTCGGCGAGCCCATCCATCCCGAGCCGGACCGAACGCCGCCCTGGCGGCTTGCTCTCACCTGTCCGGGCCCTCCGGCACACGAACTGCCCCGGTCGGCGAGCCCGGACGACACCACCCACGCAGAAGCAGTCCTGGCCGCGGACGAGGAGACCGCTGCGGTCCTGCGCCGACTGGACGAGACGGAGCGGCAACTCCGTCTTCACGGCGAGGAGTTGCACCAGACCAACCAGGGCGTGCTGGCCCTGCATGCCGAACTGGACGCCGCCGCGCGGACCCAGCGCGACCTGCTCGACGCCGAACGAGCCGCACGAGGAGAGGCGGAGATGGCGCGGCGCCTGCTGACCTTTCTCGCCGACGCCAGCGCCGCCGTGACCGCGTCTCTCGACCAGGAGGACATCCTTCGGCGCCTTCCCGGGCTTCTCGTCCCCGAGTACGCGAGCGACGTCGACGTCTGGCTCTTCGACGAACCGGCAGAGCCGAACAGCGCCCACTCCGCCGCCGCGGTCGCGGCCGCCCGCCTCGACCGTCCGCAGCACGCCGGACCGCACCCCGGCGCCCTCCCGGGCATCGACGACCTCCCCCCTTCCGCGCTGTCCCCGAACCGGCCGCTGCTGTGCATCCCCCTCACCGTGCGCCACACCTCGGGCGTGCTGACACTGACCGCGCCCGGCGACCGCTTCGACGAGGACACGAGCGTGATGCTGGTCGAACTGGCCCGCCGTACCGCCATCGCCCTGGACAACGCCCGCCAATACGAACAGCACCGGGACACCGCCGAAGCCCTGCAACGTGCCCAGCTCACCGACCTGCCCCCCACCGAGGGCCTGCGTCTGGCAGCCCGCTATCTGCCCGCCACCCGAGGACTCAACATCGGCGGCGACTGGTACGACGCCTTCCCCCAACCCGACGGCAGCCTGCTGACCGTCATAGGAGACGTCACCGGACACGGGCTGCGCGCCGCTGTCATCATGGGCCAACTGCGCACCGCCCTGCGGGCCTACGCGGTCGAGGACGACAGCCCCGCCCGGATCCTCACCCGCCTGCACCGCATGCTGCGCCATCAGCAGCCGGACCTGTACGTGACCGCGGTGATCGCCCGTTTCCGGCCCGGCGACCCCCACGTCGTATGGGCCGCCGCCGGACACCCTCCTGCTGTGGTCCGCGCGCCCGGCGGAACCGTGCGCGTCCTGGACGCCAGGCCCGGCGTCATGCTGGGAGTGCCCCTTCCCTTCGAGTACGAGGACCACACAGCCGAACTGCCGCCCGGCTCGACGCTCGTCATGTACACCGACGGCCTCGTGGAGCGTCGAGCTCATGGCATCGACCCGGGTATCGAGGTGCTCGGCAGGACCCTGGCCGCACTGGGCGAATCCGAGCTGGAGGACCTGGACGGGTGCGCCGAGTCGCTGCTCGAGCCCCTGGTGCACAACTCCGAACGAGAGGACGACGTCTGTCTCCTCCTGTGCCACATCCCTCTGCCCGAAGGCCGGCGCGCCCTGGGCGGCGCAGGCCACTCCGGAAACTAGGAGGGTCTACTCTCCGACGCCGCCATCGTCTGCCTCGACCGGACAGCGGGACAGGGTGTGATGCCGGAGCGACGCGACAGGCGCCGCCGAACCGCTGACTCTACGGCGCTTTCGGTGGCCGGGAGGACGCTGCGGCCTGTGCGGGGAAGAAGGCTTTCATGCCACGGATGAGCGCCGATCGATCTGCGGGTTCCATGGCCGCCAGTGCCCCAGCCAGGGCCTGGGTCCGTCGATGGGCCACGTCGTCCAGAACACGGCGCCCGTGACCGGTGAGCCTCAGTTGCACCTCGCGACGCTTGCGCGGGTGCAGTGCGCGCTCCAGCATCCCCGCCGCCTCCAGCCGGTCACAGAGACGGCTGGCGGTGGGAAGCCCTATGTCCAGTCGTTCCGCCAAGCCCGTGAGGTTCATCTCCGGCGCCGTCTCCAGGGCCCGAAGCGCCCCCAGTTGGTGGAGCGACAACCGCACGGCCGCCTCCTGAGCAGTCATGGACCACAGGCTCACAAGACGCTCCACGGCATCGGCGATCTCGTGCGCGCCCGCGCTCGGATCGTCGCCCGAGCCCTCAGCGCGGCCGTCGGCGCCGTCGGGAGGTGTCACGGACACATCACTTTCAGTAAGGTCGGCTGCTGCGGGGACAACCCGTATCCAATCGCTGTACCCGGGGAGTCGGAGGGCAAGCGGCGTTCGTGCCGTCCTGCGTGAAATCGCCGGACGTTACGGCCGGTCCGCCGCTAGCACTGGACGATTGACCTTTTCCCCTTGAGCGGACTTCGCCAGCTCCGCGTTGAACTGAGCGCCGGTCAAAAGGGCCAGGTTGGACAGCCACAGCCAGATCAGGAAGACGACGACGCCTGCCAATGAACCGTACAGGCGGTGATAGGTGCTGACATGGGAGGTGTAGAAGGCGAATCCGAGTGAGACGGCCAGCACGAGAGCCACCGCCAATGTGCCGCCGGGCGCCATCTTCCGAACAGGGCGGGAAGGCGCGGGGCCCGAGCGATACAGGACGAGCACCAGGGCGACCGCGACCGCGGCCACGACCGGCCAACGCAGTGTGTCCCAGGCCGCTTGCGGTCCGGTACCAAGATCCAGCGCCCGGCCCAGACGTCGGGCCAGGTTGCCGGTGAGGGACAACGCGAGGGTGGACGTGAGAAGCAGGGCGACCAGGACGAGGGCCGTGGCGATGATGCGTGGAGCGGTGCGCCAGACCGGCCGGTGCGCACTGATCCGATACATGGCGTGCAACGCTCGGCGGAAGACGCTCAGATAGCTGGACCCCGACCACAGAGCTGCCGCCCCTCCGAGGAAGATCAGCGTCCATGCCTCTGACGACTGTCCGGCCATCTGCCGCAGGGTTCTGCGCAGCAGAGCGTGGGACGCGACCGGGGCGGCCTGCGACAGGCGGTCGATGACTTCCGGCTTGACCGTGGGCATGGTCAGACCCAGGATCGAGAGGATGACCAGCAGTACGGGGAACAGGGCCAGGACCGCGTAATAGGTCAGCGCGGCAGCCCAGTCCGTGACGTCGTCGTTCCAGATGGCCGCCGGCGTCCGGCGCAGCGCTGCGCACCACCGAGCCGTGCGACTTTCTGCAGCGTCCATGAGGCGGATGCTCTCACCTCCGATGCCCGGGCCGCCTGCTGAGCTCGGACATCTGATGCCCGCTGAGGTCCACGGCATGTGCAGACATCACGGGCCGGCCGAGAGCGCGTGGAGGAGCATGCTGTCGGCGAAGTCGACCTGGGCGAGATCCGCCACCGTCGTGGCAAGGCTCGCGAGCTCGGTGGCCTCCCTTGCGGCTTCGACGTCCCCGGTGACGTACTCGGTTGGAGCTGAGTACGTGCGCTCTGGTCGGGGATGCAGCGCGGGGAAACGCTGGGGTCATGCGTCGAAGACTGCTGAAGACCGTTCCCCAGCTCGTGTCGGGCCTTGTGCCGGCCGGGGTGGCGTTGGCGATGTGGGCTGCGTGGCTGGGGTGGGACCAGCAGCGTGATGTGCATCCTGATGGCACGACGACCGGGCCGTACGAGGCGTGGCAGGTGATCGGGCTGGTGCTGACTCTGCTGGTGCCGGTGTACTGGGCGGCGTCCCGGCGCCACGTCGCGGGCGCTGTGTTCGGCACCACGGCCGGCCTCACCGTTGCCGCCTTTGTCGACTGGTCGGACGACACCAGCGGCCTCTTCGTGATCGGCGTGGGGATGGTCGCGATCGGAAGCCTCGTCGCGACCACCTTCGTTTCCTGGGTGATCGCCTCCGTCAGTAACGGTCGCGGACCAGCTGGGTCTTGAGGATGCCGCCGTGGTACAGCCGGCCGTGTCCGTCGGCGACGGAGATGGCGTCGGTAGTTGACGGCCTCATCCTCCGCAGCTCCTAGGCATCCCGCCAGACCGTCATGTCGGCCATCACGAAGGCGGCCCCGTCCTGTGGTCGGATGGTCGACTTCACCTGGATCACGATGAGTGCGATGTCGCCGGAGGAGTGCTTGACGCATATCTCGCTGCCGGCCGCGACGGCGGCCAGGGGGAGGTGGTGGCTTTTGCCGTCCCTGAGGATGCGACTGCACTCGTCGTAAGAGGCCCTTGGCTCGCCGAACAGCGGGGTCATCACGCTGGTCCTGCTCTCCAGCGCGCATTCGATCGCGCCGCAGACGAGGCGGATGTCCCCCTTGCGGTCCCTGTGATCGACGGGCTCCTCGATGCTCACTGAGTTCTTCTCGTTCAGATACTCGACGGGGTACGCAACCGCTTCCGGCGTTGTGGGTCCTGCAAAGGATGGGGAGGGGCCCGACACCCCCGGTGCCTGGACGTCAGTCCCTTCCCCTGAGGACGGCGCGGAGGTCGATGACGACGCCGAAGACTGTGCGGTTGGCGCCGGACCGGACGTCGAGGAAGCGGTCGTATGCCGGTGACGGAGCCCGTCCGCCGCGTCGATGAGGATCCAGGTCGAGCCCAGCAGCAGCGCGACCGCCGCCGTCACGACGCCGGCAGTGATCCACGCGGCACGTCGCCTGCGGGCCCGCCGCTCGTCCGGCCCTGCCGACGCCGACCCCACCGACCCCGTCGGCCATGCCGGTTGCTGCCACCCCGGTTGCGGCTGCGTGACCAACGGCAGCGTGTGCACCTGGGCGAGGGCCGGGACCGGAGGGTCCGGGACCGGCGGGGGGACCGTCACCTCCTGTCCCGCCAACTCCCGCCACACGGTCGGACCCGCGCCTTCTTCGGCGTCAGGGCCCAGCCGTTCACGGCACCACTCGACGACCTCCGCGGGGGTGGCCCGTTCCGCCGGGTCGGCGGCCAGGCACCGGGCGATCAACGGACAGAGCTCCGCGGGGAGTCGGGACAGGTCGGGTTCGGAGTGCACGATCCGGTAAAGCACGTTGACCGCGGGGCCGTCGCCGTACAGCGGCTCGCCGAGCGCCGCGAACGCCGCCGTCTGGCCGAGCGCGAAGATGTCGGTGGCGGCCGTGACCTCCCCCGCGGATGCCTGTTCGGGAGCCATGAACGCGGGTGTGCCGATGGCGCCGCCCGTGGCCGTGTGCGAGGTGGCGTCGGAGGCCAGCGAGATCCCGAAGTCGATCACGCGCGGGCCGTCGGCGGCCAGCAGCACGTTCGACGGCTTCAGGTCCCGGTGCACGATGCCCACGCCGTGGATGGCCTGCAGCGCCTCGGCCACCCCCGCCATCAGCCACAGCACCGCCGGCACCGGCAGCGGTCCACGCCGGGCCACGGCCTCCGTCAGGGAGGGACCCGGTACGTACAGCGTGGCCAGCCAGGGCGGCACTCCGTCCGCGTCGGCGTCGATCAACTCGGCGGTGTACGCGCCCCGGACCCGCCGCGCCGCCGCTATCTCCCGGCGGAACCGCCGCCGGAAGTCCGGGTCGTCGGCCAGTTCGGGCCGTACGACCTTGATCGCCACGGGGCGGCCGCCCTGCGTGTGCGACAGGTAGACCCGGCCCATGCCACCCGCGCCGAGCCGCGCCGCGAGACGGTAACCGGCAACCAGGGCCGGGTCGTCCGCCTGCAGTGGCTGAAACACCTCAGCCGCGTCGTTCATCTGCCCTCGTCCCCCTGATCCCCTGATCCCGCGAAGCCGCGGAACCCGCGAAGCCGCGCTCCCCTGATCCCTCGCTCAACAGACAAGTTGATCAGGGGGAGCAGCCTAAGCGGGAGGGCGTCGGCGTCGATCACCGGAGGGGCGTTCCCGGAGCTGAAGGGCCTCACCAACTCGTCAACAGCAGGTGGTTGAGAAGCAGCGCGAGGACGGCCTGGGCGGCCAGCCAGGCGCGGGGGCGTGGCAGAAACGCGCAGGACGCGAGCAGCCACACCGCGAACGGAAGCCAGATGCGTTCCGTCTCCGCCTTGCTCATCCCGGACAGGTCGGCCGCCAGGAGGGCCAGCAGGGCGGCGGACACGAGGAGGGCGAGGCGGGACTCGGCGACAGTCGAGCGGGTGATGGGCGAGGGGGTGGCGGTCGAGTGGGGGGTGGCTGCCCGTGGGCGCAGCCTCAGCAGTACGGCACCGGTGCGCCGTAGGCCTGCCGCCGTCGCCAGGCCCGTGATGAGCACCGTGCAGGCGAGGTTGGCCCACACCCAGTAGCCGTAGGGGCGGACGCCGCCCGCGCCCTGGTAGTAGCGCGTGACCAGTTGGCGGTACGCCTCCCACCAGTCGAACCCGGCGAGCGTGAACGCCGTCGGTACGACGGCCAGCCCGACGAGCAGCAGTACGAGCAGCAGGGCGAACAGCGGTACGGGGCGCTGCCGGAGGCGGCCTCGGCCCAGGAGCAGCACCGCGACCGCGATCAGCGCGAAGAGCGTGAGGCCGTACGAGAGGTAGCAGGCCAGGCCGAACAGGAGCCCGGAGGGGGCCGCGTAGAAAACGGACCGAACCGATCCACCGGTGACCGCGAGTGCCAGCAGCGCCACGGCCCACGCCGCGACCGCCGCGAAGTACGCGTCGGCCGATGTGCCCATCCACACCGCGGCCGGAGCCAGCACCAGAAAGGGCGCCGCCTGCCGGGCCAGTGTCTCGTCGGCCAGGGCCCGCACCGCGACCAGCACGGCCACGCACGCCGTCGCGCCGGCCGTGATGCACCAGGCCCCGGCCCAGCCCCCGCCCCGCAGGCCGATCCGGTCGAGCAGGACGAAGGTGAGCGTCGCCGCGGGTGGGTGCCCGGCGATGTGGGTGGGCCAGGGGGCGGGGGAGCCGAGCACGATGTGGTGGGTGAAGTCCCGCAGGGTCGCCGGGATGTCGTGGAAGCGGTCGATGCCTCGGAGGTACTCGTAGCGGGTGGTGAGGCGGCCTGCGATGCCCCGACCCCAGCCGTCGATCAGGGCCAGGGTCCAGATCCAGGTCATGGCCGCGGCCCAGGACGCTGCGAGCAGGGGCCGCCAGGGCAGACGGGCCGCGACGGCGGGGCCGTACGCCACGACGGCCGCCGCGACGAGGACGGCGACCGGTGTGCCCGGCCCGACGTGGGGTTCCCAGGTGGCCAGGAGCGGTGGCCAGTGGACGACCAGCGTGTGGTGGGTGTACTGGATGTGGCGGCCGATCAGGATGGCCGCCGTCACCAGCAGGGCGGCGGCCACGGCGGCGTACACGTCGCGGCGGAGCGCCACGCGGCAGGGGGTGGCGGGCAGGTCGCGGCGGAGGAGGGCGGTCACACGGCTCACATCGGAACGCTAGGCCGCATGGTCGGCCAGGGACCGCCCGACGAGCCGGACGTCAGCGTTTCGTCATGGGTCGCGCACCCTTTCCAGGGGTGCGCCCGGCCTACGGTCGGACCATGCGCGACCCACAGCCATCCCCTCGGCGCGGCCCACAGCCCTCCTCTGGGCGCGACCCGCGGAGTTCCCGTCCGCACGACCCGCGGCGCTCTCCTCTGCACGATCCGCGGCTTCCCACGTCGCCCGGCTTCTGGCGCAGCCCCCTGCGCGGCCCCTGGTTCACGTCGGTGCTCGGCCTCGTCCTGCTCGTCGGCATCACCGTGCTGTTCGTGACGGGGCTGGTCTCCTACGCCGCCTACAACCCGGACCTCGCCCCGGTGAACGACAAGACCCCGGACAAGGGCATCCTCGGCTTCTACCTCTTCGCGTGGCCGACCGACCCGCACTGGCTGTACCGGCTGACGCAGGGCGTCCATGTCACGCTCGGGATCACCCTCATCCCCGTACTCCTGGCGAAGCTGTGGTCGGTGGTGCCGAGGCTGTTCACGCTGCCGCCGGCCCGCTCGCTCGCCCACGCGCTGGAGCGGATCTCGCTGCTTCTGCTGGTCGGTGGCGCGCTGTTCGAGTTCGTCACCGGTGTGCTCAACATCCAGCTGGACTACATCTTTCCCGGCTCCTTCTACACGCTGCACTTCTACGGCGCCTGGGTGTTCTTCTCCGCGTTCGTCGTGCATGCCGTGCTGAAGGTGCCGACCGCCGTGCGCACCGTACGAGGGGCGCGCGAGGAGGGGGACCTGACCGCCGCACGGCCCGCTCCGCCCACCGTCTCGCGGCGCGGCGCGCTGTGGACGGTCGGCGGTGGCTCGCTGCTGCTGTTCGTCACCAGCGTCGGCCGCAGCTTCGACCAACCGCTGCGCACGACCGCCCTGCTCGCGCCGCACGGCGGAGCTGACCCGGGCAGCGGACCGAGCGGCTTCCAGATCAACAAGACGGCCGCGTACGCCGGGATCAGCGCGGCCGAGACCGGCGACGAGGCATGGCGGCTCGTGGTCACCGGGCGCACCGGCACCGTCCGGCTCAGCCGCAGTCAGCTTCTCCGACTTCCCCTGCACAGTTCGGCGTTGCCCATCGCCTGCGTCGAGGGCTGGTCCACGTCGGACCAGTGGTGGCGCGGGGTGCGGCTGCGTGACCTCGCGGCGCTCGTCGGATACGCGGGCGCGCCGCCGGACGTGTTCGTCGAGTCCCTGCAGCGGCACGGCGGCTTCCGCCGCGCCGCCCTGCGTGCCAACCAGGTCGCGGACCCCCGCTCCCTGCTCGCCCTGTACGTCAACGGCGAGGAACTGTCCCTCGACCACGGCCACCCCGCGCGGGTCATCGTGCCCGCGGCGCCCGGTGTGCTGAACACCAAGTGGGTGGCCCGGATGACGTTCGGAGAGCTGTGATGAGTCCGCGCATCCCGGGCACTCCGGGCACTCCGAGTACTCCGAGCGCGCGGATCCCTCGCGGTGCGATTCCGCGGATTCCGCTCGGCAGTACCCTCCAACTGCTCTTGCTCGCCTGCTCGTTCGCGCTCGCCGGATACGCGGGCGTACGGCTGCTCTCCTACGACTGGCCGGCCGTGGTGCTGTGGTTCGTCGGGGCAGCCGTACTGCACGACCTGGTGCTGGTGCCGCTGTACGCCTCGGTCGACCGGGCGGTCACCGGAGGGCTCGACGCGGCCGGTCACCGTGAGCGGATGCTGTACGTGCGCGTGCCGGCCGCGTTCTCCGCGCTGCTCCTGCTCGTGTGGTTCCCGTTGATCAGCGGTCGGGTGGAGCAGAGTTACCGGTTGGGCGCCGGGCTGTCGACGGCACCCTTCCTCACCCACTGGCTGCTGATCACCGCCGTGCTCTTCGGCGGCTCGGCGCTGCTGCTGGTGTGGCGGGTGCGCAGGGCGACGAAGCGGCGGCCGCCGGCCGACCACTGAGCGACGGCCCGCCATTCGGCCTTCCGCGCGTGCCGGAGCAGCGCCGGTGTGCCGAGCCGGGCCCACGGGAACGGGCGGCCGGCCCCGTGGATGTCGGTGTGGGTGACGTCGACGACTTGCACCTGGGCGCGTTCGTCGACGTCCGCCCAAGCGGTCTCGGCGATGAGCAGGCCTCCGGGGGCAAGGAGCGTGGCCACCCGGTGCAGCAGCGCGCGGGGGTCGCCGCCGATGCCGACGTTGCCGTCCATGAGGAGGACCGTGCCCCAGCGCCCCTCGTCGGGCAGCGGCTCGAAGACGGAGCGTCGCAGCGCCGGCCCCTCCCCGGATCTCCGGCCGCGCCGAACGGGCCGACGGGGGCGAACGGAGGGCGCGTCCGATCGCCGTACCGTCTGGGCGACGGCGGCCTCACTCACGTCGATCCCGAGGACCGTGCGGCCGCGCGCGGCGAGCTCCGCCACCAGGCGCCCGGGCCCGCACCCGACGTCGAGCACGGCGCCCTCGCAGCGGTCCAGCACCTCCCGGTCGACCTGGTCGGCCCGGGCGCACCAGCGTTCCACGTCCAGCGGCAGCAGCCAGCCGTCGGTGCGGCGCAGGAACAGCGGGCCGCGCCCGGCGTGCAGGGCGGCGGCGTACGGGTCGGAGCGGGACCAGCCGGGCACGGCACGTGCGGCGGGTATGGCAGACGTGGCCGGCGCTTCGGCCGGTGCGGTGCGGCCCGTCAGGCCGGGGCCGCCGCTCATCGGCCCCTCCCCGTGGTCTCGGTGCACCGGGCCAGCCGTGCGGCGAACCGGCCGTGCGGGGCCAGTGCGGCCACGGCCCGCGCGTCGGCGGCCGTGTCGACGTCGCGCAGCCGTGGCAGGTCGCGCACCCGCAGCCCGGCCGCGACGAGCCGCTCCCGCTGCACGGCACCCGTGACCGGCGTCGACATGGGCACGCCCCGCAGCAGACCGGGGTCGGGCCGGGCCATGCCCACCGCCCAGAACCCGCCGTCCTCCGCCGGGCCGAAGTACGCGTCGCAGTCGGCGAAGTCCACGGTGAGCAGCTCCGATGTCACCTGAGGCGTGTCCATGCCGATCAGCAGGGCCGGGCCCGCGCACCCGGCGAAGGCGTCCGCCAGCCGCTCGTCCAGCCCGCCCGCACACTGCGGTACGACGTCGAAACCGGGCGGCAGCCACGGCCCCGGACAGCCGTCGAGGACGAGGACGCGCCGGGCGGCCGGGGTGCGCGCCACGGTGTGCAGCGTGTCGGCGAGGGACGCCTCGGCGAGGGCCGCCGCCTCGGCCGGCGTGAACGGTGGCGTGAGCCGGGTCTTCACCCGGCCCGGACGCGGCTCCTTGGCGATGACGAGAAGGGTGGTCACCGGTGGGCTCCTTGCCGTACTGGTGCCTCGGCCAGGACGCGGCTCATGTCCCGCACCGCCTGCCAGGTGCCGCGCCAGGTGCCGGTCACCTTGGAGGCGCCGGTGCGCGGCAGGTAGGGGACGTCGTGCTCGGTGACGTGCCACCCGGCGTCGGCCGCGCGCACGACCATCTGGAGCGGATAGCCGCTGCGCCGGTCGGTGAGGCCGAGGGTGAGCAGCGGCTCGCGGCGGGCGGCGCGCAGCGGGCCGAGGTCGTGCAGACGCAGGCCGGTGCGGCGGCGCAGCATCCGGGCGAGCGCGAGGTTGCCGGCCCGGGCGTGCGCGGGCCACGCGCCCAGGCTCCGCGGCCGCCGTCGGCCGAGCACCAGGTCCGCCGTACCGTCGCGCACCTCCCGCACGAAGGGCACGAGCAGGGCCGGGTCGAGGGAGGCGTCGCAGTCGCAGAAGCAGACGATGTCGGCGGTCGCGGCGGTCAGCCCGGCGTGGCAGGCGGCGCCGAACCCGCGGCGCGGCTCGTCCACGACGGTCGCGCCGAGCGCGCGGGCGACGTCCGCCGAGCCGTCGGTCGAGCCGTTGTCGACGACGAGAGCGCGCCAGCCGTCCGGGACGCGGGCCAGGACCCAGGGAAGGGCCTCGGCCTCGTTCAGACAGGGCAGCACGACATCGACATCGGCCTCGACGTCCTGCGGTCGCGGTGGGGGCGAGGTGGTCACGGCTGAAACCCTACGGACGCGAAGCGGGCATTTCGGTCTCTCGCTCCTTACGAAACGCGGACGTCGGAGGCCCGGGCGATCCGCGCGGGCGCCTCCGACACCGGCGCGGTGCGAGGCTGGAGGCATGCAGCAGCAGCCGTACGAGCGCATGAGTCAGCGCATGGGGCAGCCCGAGGGGGACCGGTCCGCGCGGGTTTTGGTCGTCGACGACGATCCGACGGTCGCCGAGGTCGTGGCCGGATACCTGGACCGGGCCGGTTACCTCGTGGACCGTGCCGACGACGGTCCGGCCGCGCTCGCCCGCGCCGCCGCGCACTGGCCGGATCTGGTGGTGCTGGACCTGATGCTGCCGGGCATGGACGGGCTGGAGGTGTGCCGGCGGATGCGCAAGCGCGGGCCCGTGCCGGTCGTCATGCTCACCGCCCGCGGCGACGAGGACGACCGCATCCTCGGCCTGGAGGTCGGCGCCGACGACTATGTCACCAAGCCGTTCAGCCCACGGGAGCTCGTGCTGCGGGTGGAGTCGGTCCTGCGCCGCACCCGGCCCGCCGCCGTGGCGGCGCACCCGCTGAGCGCGGCGGGCCTCACCCTCGACCCCGCCGCCCGCCGGGCCGCCAAGAACGGCACCGAACTCGGCCTCACCCTGCGCGAGTTCGACCTCCTCGCCTTCTTCCTGCGAAACCCGGCACGCGCGTACAGCCGCGAGGACCTGATGCGCGAGGTGTGGGGCTGGGACTTCGGCGACCTGTCGACCGTCACGGTCCATGTGCGGCGGCTGCGCGGCAAGGTCGAGGACGATCCGGCCCGGCCCCGGCTGATCCGGACCGTGTGGGGCGTCGGCTACCGCTTCGACCCGAACGGCACCGGTCTCACCGCCGAAGGAGAGGCGGGCTGACCGTGCGCGACACCCTGCTCATCGCCCTCTACGCCTTCCTCGGCGCCGCCGTGACGGGGCTGGCCGGAGTGGGCGTGCTGCGGCTGATCCGGCGCCGCTCGCTCACCGCCTCGCTCACCGTGGTGGCGTCCGTGGGAGTGTTCGCGATGCTCGCGGGCACGCTCGCCGTCGCCTGGGCGATGTTCCTGTCGCCGCACGACCTGACCGTCGTCACGACCGTCGTCGCGATGGCCGCCGCCGTCTCCCTGGCGACCGCGCTGCTGCTGGGCCGCTGGGTCGTCGCCCGCAGCCGCGAACTCACCGACGCCGCACGCTCGTTCGGCGACGGCGGCGCCTTCGCCGCGCCCGCCGGCCCGGCGACCGCCGAACTGGACGCGCTCAGCCGCGAGTTGGCGGCGACCAGCGCCCGGCTCGCCGAATCCCGGGAGCGCGAACGCGCGTTGGAGACCTCCCGGCGCGAGCTCGTCGCATGGATCTCGCACGACCTGCGTACGCCGCTCGCCGGTCTGCGCGCGATGTCGGAGGCGCTGGAGGACGGTGTCGCCGCCGACCCCGACCGGTATCTGAAGCAGATCCGCACCGAGGTCGAGCGCCTCAACGACATGGTCGGCGACCTCTTCGAACTCTCCCGCATCCATGCCGGCACGCTTCCCCTCTCCCCGTCCCGGATGTCGCTGTACGACCTGGTCGGCGACGCCCTGGCGGGAGCGGACGCCCTCGCCCGCGCGCACGGCGTGCGGCTGGTCGGCGACCACGTGGCGCCGGTGCCGGTGGAGGTCGACGGCAAGGAGATGAGCCGGGTCCTGGGCAACCTGCTGGTGAACGCGATCCGCCGGACCCCCGCCGACGGAACGGTCGCCGTCGCCGCCGAACGCTCGCCCGACGGCGTGGTGTTGTCGGTGTCGGACGGCTGCGGCGGCATCCCCGAGGAGGACCTGCCGCGCGTCTTCGACACCGGCTGGCGCGGCACCCACGCCCGTACCCCGCCGGGGGGCGCGGGCCTGGGCCTCGCCATCGTCCGGGGCATCGTGGAGGCCCACCAGGGGCACGCCACCGTACGCAACGTCCCCGGCGGCTGCCGCTTCGAGGTGACGCTGCCCGCGGCGGAGGCGTAGGCCCTTTGAGCAGCCCGGGCTCACTCCGCCCGCAGGCCCGGGCTCACTCCCCGCGCAGCCCGGCCGACGCGAACTCGCGCACGCCCTCCGCGAAGCCGACCTCCGGTTTCCAGCCCAGCTCGGTGCGCAGCCGGGACGAGTCCGCCGTGATGTGCCGTACGTCCCCCAGCCGGTACTCGCCGGTGACGACCGGCTCCGGGCCGCCGTACGCGGCGGCCAGCGCGCGGGCCAGCTCCCCGACGGTGTGCGGCTCACCGCTGCCCGTGTTGTACGGCGTCAGCACCCCCTCGGCCGCCCGCGCCTCCAGCGCGGTCACGTCGGCGGCCGCCACGTCCCGCACGTGCACGAAGTCCCGCCGCTGCCGCCCGTCCTCGAAGACGCGCGGGGCCTCGCCCCGCGCCAGCGCCGAGCGGAAGAAGGAGGCGACCCCGGCGTAGGGGGTGTCGCGGGGCATCCCGGGGCCGTACACGTTGTGGTAGCGCAGCGACACCGCGGAGCCGCCCGTCGACCGGGCCCAGGCAGCGGCCAGGTGCTCCTGGGCGAGCTTGGTCGTGGCGTACACGTTCCGGGGATCGGCCACGGCGTCCTCGCCGACCAGCCCAGGGGACAGCTCCGCGCCGCACACCGGGCACAGCGGCTCGAACCGGCCCGCGTCCAGGTCGGCGACGGCCCGCGGCCCCGGCCGCACCACACCGTGCCGCGGGCAGGTGTAGCGCCCCTCGCCGTACACGACCATCGAACCGGCCAGCACGAGGTGCCGTACGCCCGCGTCCGCCATGGCGGTGAGGAGGACGGCGGTGCCCAGGTCGTTGTGCGCGACGTACTCCGCCGCGTCGGCGACCCCGTTGCCGAGCCCGACCAGCGCCGCCTGGTGGCACACCGCGTCGACACCGGCCAGCGCGCGGGCGACGGCGTCGGGATCGCGCACGTCGGCGCGCGGATCGTCCCGCACGTCGAACACGACCGGCTCGTGCCCGCGCGCCCGCAGCGCCTCGACCACATGGGACCCGATGAACCCGGCACCGCCGGTGACCAGCACACGCATACGGCCACGCTAAGCGCGCGGCGGCGCGGCGGCGCGTCCGCCGCCCCGCACGTCACCGCTCCGTAAGACCCGAACGACCTGGTGGTGAGGCCATCGGTCAGCCGCCGAACGCCCCCAGAATCCGCTCCGCGGCCAGCGTCGCCGTCAACGAGCCGTCCCGGACCTGCTGTTCCAGCGCGGGGGCCGCCGCCCGGACGGCCGGGTCGGCGTGCAGGCGGCCGAGGATCTCGTCGCGGACCATGGACCAGGTCCACTCGACCTGCTGGTCGCGCCGTTTCGCGGTGAGGCGCCCGGTCGAGTCCAGCAGCGTACGGTGCTGCTCCAGCCGCTCCCAGACGACGTCCAGGCCCGTCGACTCACGGGCACTGCAGCTCAGCACCGGCGGCGTCCAGAAGGCGTCCTTGCCGTGCATCAGCCGCAGCGCGCCCGCCAGTTCGCGGGCGGCGCCCTTCGCGTCCCGCTCGTGGGGGCCGTCCGCCTTGTTCACGGCGATCACGTCCGCCAGCTCCAGGACACCCTTCTTGATGCCCTGGAGCTGATCTCCCGTGCGGGCCAGCGTCAGCAGCAGGAAGCTGTCGACCATCCCGGCGACCGCGGTCTCCGACTGGCCGACACCGACGGTCTCCACCAGGATCACGTCGTAGCCGGCCGCCTCCATCACGACCATGGACTCGCGGGTCGCCTTCGCCACTCCGCCCAGCGTGCCCGCGCTGGGGGAGGGGCGCACGAAGGCGGCCGGGTCCACCGCCAGCCGCTCCATCCTGGTCTTGTCGCCCAGGATCGAGCCGCCGGTGCGCGTCGAGGACGGGTCGACGGCCAGCACCGCCACCCGGTGGCCCAGCGACGTCAGCAGCGTGCCGAACGCGTCGATGAACGTCGACTTGCCGACCCCCGGCACCCCGCTGATGCCGATCCGCCGCGCCCGGCCGCTGTGCGGGAGCAACTCGGTGAGCAACTCCTGTGCCAGCGCCCGGTGCTGCGGGCGGGTGGACTCGACGAGGGTGATGGCGCGGGCCACCAGGGCCCGCTTCCCGTCGAGCACACCCTTCACATAGGTGTCGAGATCGATCGGTGCCATCGCGCGCTCACAGCTCGTGGCCGAGGTCGGCCGACAGCCGCTTCACCAGGTCGTACGCCGCGTCCGGGATCACCGTCCCGGGCGGGAACACGGCCGTGGCGCCCATCTCCAGCAGGGTCGGCACGTCCTGCGGCGGGATCACCCCGCCGACCACGATCATGATGTCCTCCCGGCCCTCCTCGGCGAGCTGCTCGCGCAGCGCCGGTACGAGGGTGAGGTGACCGGCGGCCAGCGAGGACACGCCGACCACGTGGACGTCCGCCTCGACCGCCTGGCGGGCCACCTCTTCCGGGGTCTGGAACAGCGGGCCCACGTCGACGTCGAAGCCGAGGTCGGCGAAGGCGGTGGCGATCACCTTCTGGCCGCGGTCGTGGCCGTCCTGGCCCATCTTGGCGACCAGGATGCGCGGTCGGCGCCCCTCGGCCTCCTCGAAGGCGTCCACCAGGGCACGGGTGCGGTCCACGCTCGGCGACTCACCTGCTTCGTTGCGGTACACGCCGGAGATCGTACGGATCTGGCTCGCGTGCCGGCCGTACACCTTCTCCAGGGCGTCGGAGATCTCGCCGACGGTGGCCTTGGCGCGGGCCGCGTGCACGGCCAGCTCCAGCAGGTTGCCGTCGCCGTCGGCCGCCCGCGTCAGCGCGTCCAGCGCCGAACGGCACGCGGCCTCGTCCCGCTCCTCCCGCAGCCGCCGCAGCTTCTCGATCTGCTGGGCGCGTACGGAGGAGTTGTCGACCTTGAGGACCTCGATCGCCTCGTCGCTGTCGACCCGGTACTTGTTCACGCCGATCACCGGCTGACGGCCGGAGTCGATGCGGGCCTGCGTGCGGGCCGCGGCCTCCTCCACGCGGAGCTTGGGAATGCCCGCGTCGATGGCCTGCGCCATGCCGCCCGCCTGCTCGACCTCCTGGATGTGCGCCCAGGCCTTGCGGGCGAGGTCGTACGTCAGCTTCTCGACGTACGCGCTGCCGCCCCACGGGTCGATGGTCCGGGTCGTGCCGGACTCCTGCTGGATGAGCAGCTGCGTGTTGCGGGCGATGCGCGCCGAGAAGTCGGTGGGCAACGCCAGTGCCTCGTCGAGGGCGTTGGTGTGCAGCGACTGGGTGTGGCCCTGGGTCGCCGCCATCGCCTCCACGCACGTCCGCGTGACGTTGTTGAACACGTCCTGCGCGGTCAGCGACCAGCCCGAGGTCTGCGAATGCGTGCGCAGGGACAGCGACTTGGCGTTCTTCGGCTCGAACTGGCCGACCAGCTTGGCCCACAGCAGCCGCGCCGCCCGCAGCTTCGCGATCTCCATGAAGAAGTTCATGCCGATCGCCCAGAAGAAGGAGAGGCGCGGCGCGAAGGCGTCGACGTCCAGGCCCGCCTCCCGGCCCGCCCGCAGGTACTCCACGCCGTCCGCGAGCGTGTACGCCAGCTCCAAGTCGGCCGTCGCGCCCGCCTCTTGGATGTGGTAGCCCGAGATGGAGATGGAGTTGTAGCGGGGCATCCGCTGCGAGGTGTACGCGAAGATGTCGGAGATGATCCGCATCGACGGCTTCGGCGGATAGATGTAGGTGTTGCGGACCATGAACTCCTTGAGGATGTCGTTCTGGATGGTCCCGGCCAACTTCTCGGGCGCTACGCCCTGTTCCTCCGCCGCCACGATGTACAGCGCCAGCACCGGCAGCACGGCGCCGTTCATCGTCATCGACACCGACATCTTGTCCAGCGGGATGCCGTCGAACAGCTGCCGCATGTCGTAGATCGAGTCGATGGCGACACCCGCCATGCCGACGTCGCCCGTCACGCGCGGGTGGTCGCTGTCGTAACCCCGGTGCGTGGGCAGGTCGAAGGCGACCGACAGGCCCTTCTGGCCGGCGGCCAGGTTGCGCCGGTAGAACGCGTTGGACTCCTCGGCGGTGGAGAAGCCCGCGTACTGCCGGATGGTCCAGGGCTGGTTGACGTACATCGTCGGGTACGGGCCGCGCAGATACGGCGCGATGCCGGGGTATGTGCCCAGGAAGTCCAGGCCTTCCAAGTCACCTGCGGTGTACATGGACTTGACGTCGATGCCCTCCGGGGTCTCCCACAGCGGCTCTTCGCTCCCGGTCGCCTGCTTGACGGCCGTACGCCATTCCTCGGCCGTGCCGCCGGAGACGGGGGTCCCCAGCTCGATGCCGGAGAAGTCGGGGATTCCCATCAGGACACTCCCATGCGGTCGAGGGTCGCGGACAGCACGGCCACGGCGTCGCAGCCCGCGAAGACGTACGAGTCGATGCCGGAGTAGTCCCCCCGGCCCGCGAGGAACACGTGCCGGGCGCCGGAGGCCTTCAGTGACTCGGCCATCTGCGCGGCCTGTTCCTCGTACAGCGCGTCACTGGAGCACAGCACGGCCTCGGTGGCGCCGCTGTCCTCGAAGCCGCCCTCGGTCACCGGCTCGATGCCGCCCGCCTGGAAGAGGTTGGCGGCGAAGGTCGCGCGCGCGGTGTACGCGGCGGCCGAGCCGATCATGGCGAGGAAGATCCGCGGGCGGGCGCCGGTCGCGGCCAGATGGGCGTCGGAGCGGGCGCGCAGCTCCTCGTACGCCTCGTCGCGGCGCACGCGCGGCAGTCCGCCGGACAGCTGCTCGGGCGCGGGCGTGCGCTCCACGGGCTTCTCGGCGAGCAGCGGGAACTCGCTGACGCCGGTGATGGGTTCGCGCCGCTTGGCGAGCCTCTTGGAGCGATCCGCCCAGGTCGTCGCCAGGTCGGTGCGCAGGCGGCCGGAACGCAGCACCGCCGCCTGGCCGCCGTCGCGCTCGATGGTCCGGAAGAACTCCCAGCCGGCCCCGGCGAGTTCGTCGGTCAGTCGCTCGACGTACCAGGAGCCGCCCGCCGGGTCGGTCACCCGGGCCAGGTGCGACTCCTCGACCAGGATCGTCGAGGTGTTGCGGGCGATACGGCGCGCGAACGCGTCCGGCAGGCCCAGCGCGTGGTCGAACGGGAGGACGGTCACGGAGTCGGCGCCGCCGACCCCCGCGGCCAGTGTGGCCACCGTCGCGCGCAGCATGTTCACCCACGGGTCGCGGCGGGTCGTCATCACCGGCGAGGTGACGGCGTGCTGCACCTGAGCGCCCGCGCCGGGCGCCCCGCACACCTCGGCGACCCGCGCCCACAGGCGCCGGGCGGCCCGCAGCTTGGCGATGGTCAGGAACTGGTCGGCGGTGGCCGCGTAGCGGAACTCCAGCTGCGCACAGGCCTGTTCGATGTCCAGTCCGGCCTCGGTCAGCTCGCGCAGGTAGGCGACACCGGTGGCGAGGGAGGCGCCGAGCTCCTGCGCGGCCGAGCCGCCGGCCTCGTGGTACGGCAGGGCGTCCACGGTCAGCGCGCGCAGCCCCGGGTACGCCTCGGCGCAGCGCGCGGCGAGGGCGGCGGCCGGGGCGACGTCCTGCGGGTGGCCGGTGCGGGCCTCGTGGCCCAGCGGGTCCGCGCCGAGGTTGCCGCGCACCGCCTTCGCGTCGACACCGCGCTCCTCGTACAGCCGCAGCAGCTCGGCCGCGGCGGCCTCGAACTCACCGCCCGCGTCCAGGACGACCGGCGCCAGGTCGAGGTAGACGCCGTCGAGCGCCCGGCCCAGCCCGGAGACCGGGATGCCGCCCTCGCCCAGCACCAGCCACAGCGAGGAGACGCCGTTCTCCAGGTCGGTCAGGATCGCGCCGTCGTCGAGCGCCGCGTGCCGCTGCCGTACGTCCCAGCCGCCCGCGGTGTTGCCCTCGGGGCGGCCGCCGCGCACGAACGGCGCGAAGCCCGGCAGCCCCGGGTCTGGCGCGCCGTCGCGCGCGGTGTACAGCGGCCGGGTGCGCAGCCCGTCCTCCAGCGTCGTGGACAGGGCGTCCTCAGCTGCCGCGCCCGAGACTTCCTTGCCCGACTTGCGCAGCACACCCTCCACCAGGCGTTGCCACTGCTCGTGTGTCGCGTCAGGGAACTCGGCGGCCAGTGAGAGCCCGTCGTCAGGCAGGACCGTCATGCTCGGATGCTAGGGCAGAGCGCTCAAACGGCAGCAGAGCCCAGGGCTGTGACGTTGCCCTCGTTGCGGCTGTGACCTGTGCCTCCTGTCGGAAGGAGCGCCCGCTTCGGCAGGAGGCGGAGGCCTTCTCTCGAAGCTCGAGGACCCCTCTTCCGGGGCCCTATTCCGTCCTCAGTCGCACGTCCTGGCTCGACAGCGTCTGCGGGGACGCCGTGAAGGCGCGCAGCCGGATGCGGACGCCGGACGCGGGGAGGTTGAACCTGCCGTCGGGCGGACGCAGTTCGAGCTGCGCCGTGCCGTGGGCGGGAATCGTGGCCGGGCCGCGCACGAGCGACCAGTACTTGTTCATCCCCTGGCCCGTGGTGAGTGTGAAGTGCGGGGTGAGCGCGTCGTCCGTCGCGTTGGTCACCTGCAGGGTCATGGCCGACACGGCCTTCGCGGTCGCCGCGGTCCGGCGCACCGACGTGACCCGCATCCGCAGCGGCGGCGAGCCGGTCACGGCGAGGGCGGCGCTCGTCAGCGCCGGCGCGAGCAGGAGCGCGATCGTGGCGACGAGGGCCGGACGGCGACGGTGCCCGGTCAGCGGCCGGGGCCGCGGCTGCCAGGCGCGCTGGAACTCCGACAGGGGCGCGGTGATCGCCGCCGCCAGCCACAGCGGCGTCATCATCAGGTAGTAGCCGTCCTGGGAACGGGTCGCCAGATAGAAGGCGCACCAGGGCAGCACGGTCGCCGCCGGGCCCAGCCGCCGTACGAACAGCACGAACAGGGCGAGCAGACCCGCCGCGAGCAGCATGCTCGCGCGTGCGTACCAGTCCAGCCGGTCGCTGCCGTCGGTGAAGTACAGCGAGACGCCCACCAGGCCCTGGCCGTGCAGCACCGCGCCCTGGGTCAGCGGCAGCGCGACCCCGTCCAGCCAGGGGCCCGGCTCCCGGACGATGAAGTACGCGCTGATCAGCAGCCACACGGCGGCGGCGATCCCGACGATCCGCAGCACGATCAGCCGGGCCGCCCGGCCGCCGAGCTCGGGGCGGCGCAGCGCGTAGGTACCGGCCAGCAGGAACGGCGCGACGAACCACGGCAGTTGCTGCGCCGCGCACGCGGCCCCGAGGCAGACGGCCCGCGCGATCCCCGCGGCGCCGAGCCGGCCGCCCTTTCCGATCCGCGGCCAGCGCACCACGACCGGCACCAGCAGGACCATGGCCAGGATCGCCGGGTAACCGAGCCGGGCGTACGTCGGCAGGAGGCCGAAGCCCAGGCAGACCATCGTCGCCGCCGACCGCCACGGCACGGGCAGCATCCGCCACAGCGCGACCGTGCCGACGAGCAGTGCGCCCGTGGTCATCGCCGTCGCGGGCGCGCCGTAGCGTCCCACCCACAGCAGCGGCGCGGTCAGCAGCGGGGTCAGCGGGGGGTAGCCGTACGTGAAGTCGTAACCGCCGCTCATCGTCGGAGTGAGGGCGACGCCGTGGCCGAAGAGCCAGGGCCAGGGGCGCCCGTAGACCGGGTGTCCGGCGGCGAGTTCCCTGGCGGCCTGGACGGTGAGGATCGCCTCGTCGCTGCCTCTGTGGCTCAGGAACCAGCCGCACAGGGTGAGCGTCACCGCCGTCACGAGGACCACCAGGTCCAGGCGGACCAGCGACCGCGTCCGGCGGACCGTCAGGGCCAGCACCCCGGTCACCAGCATCCCGGCGTAGCAGACGGAGATGACGCCCGCGAGGGCCATGCGGTGGGTGGCCGCCTGCGTCCACATCGGCCGGGTGCCGATGAACAGGCTCATGTCGGCGAGGAGGGTCAGGACGCGGTGCCACTGTGCCGGGACGCCGGAGGCACCGGGAGCGGCGAATCCCGCCGACCAGGTCCGTCGTACAGGCGTCACCTGCTGTGTTTCTGCCAAGCGCACGGCATCGGACGCTAATCGCCGACGGTGAACCGGGCTTCGTCCTGGATGAAGAGTCGGGTGTGAAGTCGGTAAGAAACGGGCTAATTGGCGCGTATGGGGTACGAGGCAGCAGCGGGGGACGCCGTCGGCCGGATCGCGCATCGTGTCGCTGTTGGGCTGAACAGGTGATTTGGCGTAAGAATTGGCCGGTGCAGGAAATGAGAGCGAGTCAGGTCGGGGGGAGCCGGTGAACCACTACGACGTCACCGATGAGCAGTGGGAGGGGCTCGCTCAGGTCGTGCCGTTGCGGGGCCGGGACGCATGGCCGTCCGCGGTCGGCCACCGCTCGCTCCCGGACGCGACGACCGAGGCCCGGCGCCGGTTCGTCGTCCTGCGGGTCAATGTCTTCGCCGACGCCCGCGAAGTCGCCGAGACGCTGATGGCCGGCGTCCCCGTCCTGCTCGACCTGTCCAGCGCGGAGACCGAGGTCGCCAAGCGCGTCCTCGACTTCAGTACCGGCGTCGTCTTCGGCCTGGGCAGCGGCATGCACCGGGTCGACCGGAACGTGTTCCTGCTCACGCCGCCCGGCACCCAGGTCAGCGGGCTCATGGAGGGGGCCGGGATGTCCGGCACATGAGGCCCGTCCCCCGATCGTAGGAAGGTGCCGGGGGCGGAACGATTCGGCGTCACCGTGGAGTCCTACCGTCCGCATATGGCCGTGCCTTCGGTGCCTCCGGCGCCTTTCGCATCCTCCGCGTCTTCCGCCTCCTCCGAGTCCTCTGAGTCCTCTGAATCCTCCGTGCCCGTCCCGCGCCGCGGGACCGGCGTGCCCGATCCCCGGGCTCCGTTCGCCCGTGCCGGCGAGCCGGAGCCGGAGCCGGAGCCGGAGCCGGGGCCGGGGCCCTGGGGCCCGTCCGCCGGTGCTGCCGAACCGGCGCCGTCGGGTCCGCTGCCCGATCCGGCCTCGTCCGCGCTGCCCACGCCGTCTGCCCCATCACTGTCCGCCGCGTTGTCCGAGCCCTCGGCTCGCTCGGTGCCGGCAGTGGGGCGTCCGTGTCTCACCGAGTTGCGGCTGTCCGCGTTCGCCGGGCACCGGCGCGCCCAGTTTCCGCTCGGACCGCTCACGCTCTTCGCCGGGCCGAGCGGCTGCGGGAAGTCGACCGCGCTGCGGGCGTACGAGGCGCTCGCCCGGCTCGGCGGCGGCGCCCCGCTCACGGAGGTGTTCCGGGACCCGGCCGCCTGCGTGCCCGAGCGCGCCCGGCCCGACGCCCAGCGCCGCCGCGGCTTTCGAATCGGCTGTACGACGGACGGCCCCGAGGGTCCCGTCCGGCTCGACGTCGCCGTGCAGGCCGAACCCGAACTGCGCATCGTGGGCGAGCGGTTGACGGCGGGCGGTCTCGTACTCCTGGAGACGGCCCTGCGCGACCCGAGCCGCCGCGCCGTGCAGGCCGCCTGGCACACCGCGGGAGCGTCCTCCGTGACGCGCGCCCCGCTCCCCGACGACCGGCTCGGTACCGCCCTGCTGCCGCTGCGCGTGGCCGGCGCGACGGACGGGCAGCGCCATGTGCTCGCCGCCGCCGAGCAGACGGTGGTCGCCCTGCGCTCCGTCTTCGCCTGCGACCCGCGGCCCGAGAGGATGCGCGACGCGACGCCCATGGGCTCGGGCCGGCTCCTGTCCGGCTGCGACAACCTCGCCGACGTCCTGTGGCGCACCCGCTCGGAGTGCGGCCGTCGGCACGCGCAGCTCGTCGCGACCCTGCGCGCGGGCTGCGCGGGACCCGTCGCCGACCTGCTCGCCGAGCCGCTGCGCGACGGCACCGTACGGGCGCTGCTGGACCGCGGCGACGGCATCCGCACCGAGCTCGGACTGCTGGGCGACGGGGAGTTGAGGTACCTCGCGCTGGCCCTGGTGCTCCTCACCGGACCCGGGGTGCTCGAAGTCGACGCGCCCCGCGAGGTGCCCGACGCGATGCGGGCGCTCACCGTCCTCGGCGACGGCCTCGACCGGGCCCTGGACGCCCGGCAGCGCACGGAACTGCTGCGACTCACGGCGCGGATGTGCGGGCAGGGTCACATCCGGTTCGTCGGGGCGGTGAGCGACGCGTCGTGGGCCGCGGGGGTGGACGGCGTCACGGTGGTACACCTGGACCTGTGACGGAACACCTGGACGTGGCGAAACTGCAGCGCCGGCTGGCCGAGTTCGCGGCCGCGCGGAACTGGCAGCCCTTCCACACCCCCAAGAACCTCGTGGCCGCCCTCAGCGTGGAGTCCTCCGAACTGGTCGAGATCTTCCAGTGGTTGACGCCCGAGGAGTCCGCCCACGTCATGGACGACCCCGGCACTGCGCACCGCGTCACGGACGAGGTGGCCGACGTGCTCGCCTATCTGCTCCAGTTGTGCGAGGTGCTCGGGATCGATCCGCTGGCCGCGTTGGACGCCAAGATCGACCGCAACGAGCGGCGGTTCCCGGCGCCCGGCGCGGACGACGCCTAGCCCGACGAGGGCCCCGACTCGCGGAGCGCCGCACTCCGTTATCACGCTCCGAAGTCAAAAAGTGCGCCGAATCCCAATTGTTGTCCACAGATTTCCGTCTTCCTCTGGCTTTTCGCCCCACGTGCCCTCACTCTGGGTAGTGAACAACGGAGTTCGGGTGGACGTGCGAGGAGTACGTCGGACAGACGGGGGCAGCGCATGGACGCGATGCGGCTCATCGTGACGAGCAGGCGTGCCCTGGCGCGAAGCGGCAGCGCGCCGGAGATCCTTGCGGAGGTGTGGCAGGCCCAGGCCCTGGCCCAGGCCATAGGCAGCCGCCTGGCGGTCTTAGGGCCCCCGGAGCTGCGGGGCGAGGCACTGGGTCTGACCGAACTGGCCGGCCGGGGCTGCGGTGTCCTCAGCGCGCCCGACCTCGACCCGGGCCGGCTGCGCGCCGCCCAGCTCACCGAACTGGACGACACCCGCCAGACCCTCCTCTGCCTCGGCGGCCTCCTCGGCGAGGTCGGCATCGCCCTGGTCGGCATGGCGAGCGCCGCCGACGACGAGGCGACGTACTGGCAGTGCATGGAGGCGATCGACGCCACCGACGAGTCCCGCGACCGGGTCCTGGAGATGCTGCGCAAACTCGCGGCCAGGGAGGAGGCGTTACCGGAGAGGGAGGCGGGCTAGCAGGTGGGGAGGGCGCACGGCAACGGCGACATCGGCCGAGGTTCACCCGACCGGGGACGGAGGTGACGGGCGGCGCCGATGAGGTTGACGAGGCTCTCACCATGCAGGATGGAGGTATGGACCTGCGAATCTTCACCGAGCCCCAGCAGGGGGCCACCTACGACACCTTGCTCACCGTGGCGAAGGCCACCGAAGACCTCGGCTTCGACGCGTTCTTCCGCTCGGACCACTACCTCAGCATGGGCAACGTGGACGGCCTGCCCGGCCCCACGGACGCCTGGATCACCCTCGCCGGTCTGGCCCGTGAGACCAAGCGCATCCGCCTCGGCACCCTCATGACCGCCGGAACCTTCCGCCTGCCCGGCGTGCTCGCCATCCAGGTCGCCCAGGTCGACCAGATGTCCGGCGGCCGTGTCGAACTGGGCCTGGGCGCGGGCTGGTTCGAGGAGGAGCACAAGGCGTACGGCATCCCCTTCCCCAAGGAGAAGTTCGGCCGCCTGGAGGAGCAGCTGGCCATCGTCACCGGCCTGTGGGAGACCAAGGTCGGCGACACCTTCGACTTCCACGGCACGTACTACGACCTCACCGACTCGCCCGCGCTGCCCAAGCCCGCCCAGGCGAAGATCCCGGTCCTGGTCGGCGGCCACGGCGCGACCCGCACGCCGAAGCTGGCGGCGCGGTTCGCCGATGAGTTCAACATTCCCTTCGCCTCCATCCATGACAGCGAGCGGCAGTTCGGCCGGGTGCGCGCCGCGGCCGATGCGATCGGCCGCCCGGCCGACGAGCTGACGTACTCCAACGCCCTGATCGTCTGCGTCGGCCGCGACGACCAGGAGGTGGCCCGCCGGGCCGCCGCGATCGGCCGTGACGTCGACGAGCTGAAGATCAACGGCCTGGCCGGCTCCCCGGCCGAGGTCGTCGACAAGATCGGCAAGTACGCCGAGATCGGCTCCGAGCGGATCTACCTCCAGATCCTCGACCTCGCCGACCTGGACCACCTGGAGCTGATCTCCTCCCAGGTCCAGTCCCAGCTGTCCTAGGACGTCCCCCGGTCCGTGCCCCGCCCCGGCGAAAACCACTGGAGTCGGAGCCGGTGGACCCGCGGCTTTGAGCCGGACAGCCGGACAGCCGGACGGGGGCGTTTTCGCTCGTGGCAGGAAGGACGGGGGGAAATCGAGGGCGCGTAAACGGGCGACCGGAGGGTGAACGCGGCCGTCGTTGGTCAGGATGGAGGCATGGGATTCCATGTCGACTCCGAGGCCGGGCGGCTGCGCCGCGTCATCCTGCACCGGCCGGATCTCGAGCTCAAAAGGCTCACCCCCAGCAACAAGAGTGCCCTTCTCTTCGACGACGTGCTGTGGGTGCGCCGGGCGCGTGCCGAGCACGACGGATTCGCCGACGTGCTGCGCGACCGCGGGGTCACCGTCCACCTCTTCGGTGACCTGCTCGCCGAGACCCTGGACGTCCCGGCCGCCCGGACGCTCGTACTGGACCGCGTCTTCGACGAGAAGGAGTACGGCCCTCTCGCCACCGACCACCTGCGGGCCTCCTTCGAGACCCTGCCCTCCCACGACCTGGCCGAGGTCCTGGTCGGCGGGATGACCAAGCGGGAGTTCCTGGACGCGCACGCGGAGCCGGCCTCCGTCCGCTTCCATGTCATGGACCTGGACGACTTCCTGCTCGGACCGCTGCCCAACCACCTCTTCACCCGGGACACCTCCGCCTGGATCTACGACGGCGTCTCGATCAACGCGATGCGCTGGCCGGCCCGGCAGCGCGAGACCGTCCACTTCGAGGCGATCTACCGGCACCACCCCCTCTTCCGCGACGACTACCGCGACGGGGCGTTCAGCGTCTGGTCGGAGGGTCAGGCCGACTACCCCTCCACCATCGAGGGCGGCGACGTCCTGGTGATCGGCAACGGCGCGGTCCTCATCGGCATGAGCGAGCGCACCACCCCGCAGGCCGTGGAGATGCTCGCGCACAAGCTGTTCGCGGCGGGCTCCGCGCGCACCATCGTGGCCCTCGACATGCCCAAGCGGCGCGCCCTCATGCACCTCGACACGGTGATGACGATGGTCGACGGCGACACCTTCACCCAGTACGCGGGGCTCGGCATGCTCCGCTCGTACACCATCGAACCGGGCGTCGGGGACAAGGAGCTCAAGGTCACCGACCACCCGCCGGAGCACATGCACCGCGCGATCGCCGCCGCCCTGGGCCTGAACGAGATCCGTGTCCTGACCGCCACCCAGGACGTGCACGCGGCGGAGCGCGAGCAGTGGGACGACGGCTGCAACGTCCTCGCCGTCGAGCCCGGTGTCGTCGTCGCCTACGAGCGGAACTCCACCACCAACACGCATCTGCGCAAGCAGGGCATCGAGGTGATCGAGATCCCGGGCAGCGAGCTGGGGCGTGGCAGGGGCGGGCCGCGGTGCATGAGCTGCCCGGTGGAGCGGGAAGCCGTTTAGACGAGACGTCGTATACGGGTGGGTATGAGACATCTCATAGATCAGCTCAGCGGCGTATATAAATGTAGAACCCCGTATACACTTCCAGGGTTAAGTGTTCTCGTACGTCTGGAGCGCCCATGGCGACAGTCCCGACCGCCCTCGCCGGCCGCCACTTCCTCAAGGAGCTGGACTTCACCGGCGAGGAGTTCCGCGGTCTCGTCGCGCTGGCCGCAGAGCTCAAGGCGGCCAAGAAGGCCGGGACCGAGACGCGCCACCTCATCGGCAAGAGCATCGCGCTCGTCTTCGAGAAGACCTCGACCCGTACGCGCTGCGCCTTCGAGGTCGCCGCCGCCGACCAGGGCGCGCACACGACGTACCTGGACCCGGCGGGCTCGCAGATCGGGCACAAGGAGTCCGTGAAGGACACCGCGCGGGTGCTCGGCCGGATGTACGACGCCATCGAGTATCGCGGACACGGACAGGGCGTCGTGGAGGAGCTGGCCGCCTACGCCGGGGTTCCCGTCTACAACGGGCTCACCGACGAGTGGCACCCCACGCAGATGCTCGCTGACGTGCTCACCATGACCGAGCACAGCGACAAGCCGCTGACCGAGATCGCCTACGCCTACCTCGGCGACGCCCGCTACAACATGGGCAACTCCTACCTCGTCACCGGCGCCCTGCTGGGGATGGACGTCCGGATCGTCGCGCCCCGGCTGCTGTGGCCGGACGACACGATCGTCGCCCTGGCCCGGCAGCTCGCCGGTGCGTCCGGCGCCCGCATCACGCTCACCGAGGACGTGAAGGAGGGCGTGCGCGGCGCCGACTTCGTCGCCACCGACGTCTGGGTGTCGATGGGCGAGCCCAAGGAGGTCTGGGACGAGCGGATCGCGCTGCTCGGACCGTACGCCGTCACCATGGACGTGCTGCGCGCGACCGGGAACGACGACGTGAAGTTCCTGCACTGCCTGCCGGCCTTCCACGACCTCGGCACGGACGTCGGCCGCGAGATCCACCAGCGGCACGGCCTGTCCGAACTGGAGGTCACCGACGAGGTCTTCGAGTCCGAGTACTCCGTCGTCTTCGACGAGGCGGAGAACCGGATGCACACGATCAAGGCGGTCCTCGTGGCCACACTCGGCTGAATCCCGTAGCCGCACGCGACCGATTCCCCTGGTCGCACTCGGCGGATCTGTGACCCACATCCTTGCGTGACCCGCCTCACCTGCACTTATCCTGACCGCGGCCCGGGGCCACCCCTCGCCCATGGCCGCTGCAGCGCCCCGACCCCACAGGCCGCGCCCGCACCACCAGAAACGAGCACGACCCGCAATGCCCGCTCCACGCATCAAGTCCCCCCACCTCCTGCTGGCCGAAGCCGGCGCCGACCGCGAGGGCCACGGCCTCAAGCGCACGATGGGCCTGTTCCAGCTCATCTGCTTCGGCGTCGGCGCGATCGTCGGCACCGGCATCTTCGTCGGCCTCTCCGACTCGGTCGCCCAGGCCGGCCCGGCGGTCGTCGTCTCGTTCGTCCTGGCCGCGATCACCTGCGTCTTCACGGCGTTCTCCTTCGCCGAGCTGGGCGGCGCGATCCCGGTCTCCGGATCGTCGTACTCCTTCGCCTACGCCGGCCTCGGCGAGTCCACCGCCTTCCTGGTGGGCTGGTGCCTGCTGCTCGAGTACGGCGTCTCGATCTCGGCCGTCGCCGTCGGCTGGAGCCAGTACGTCAACGAGCTGCTGCACAGCCTCATCGGCTGGCAGCTGCCCGCCGCGCTCTCGGCGGGACCGGGCGACGGCGGGGTCATCAACCTGCCCGCGGTGCTCGTCATCGCCATGGCCTCCGTGCTGCTGATGCGCGGCGTGCGCGAGAGTGCCCGGGCCACCGCCGCCATGGCCGTCGTCAAGCTCGCCATCCTGGCCGCGTTCTGCGCCATCGGCTTCAGCGCGTTCAAGGACGGCAACCTCACCCCGTTCTCCCCGGCCGGCCTCGGCGGCATCGGTGCGGGCACCACGGCCGCGTTCTTCTCGTACATCGGCTTCGACGCGATCACCACGGCCGGCGAGGAGGCGAAGAACCCGCGCCGTCACATCCCGGTCGCGATCCTGGTCTGCATGGGCATCGTCACGCTGCTGTACTGCGCGGTCGCCCTCGCCGCGATCGGCGCCATCGGCGGCAAGCAGGTCGGCGGCCGACCCGCCGCGCTGTCCTACGTCGTCAACGAGGTCACCGGCTCGACCATCGGCGGCGGAGTCATCGCCTTCGGCGCGGTCGTCGCCATCGCCTCGGTCGTGCTCGCCGTGATGTACGGCCAGACCCGCATCCTGATGTCGATGGCCCGCGACGGCCTCGTCCCGCGCGTCTTCGAGAAGGTCTCGCCCAAGACCTCCACGCCGGTCGCCGGCACCCTGATCGTCGGCATCGTCTTCGCGATCCCGGCCGCCTTCTCCTCGCTGGACGCGGTCGTGAACCTGAGCACCATCGGCACGCTCGCCATCATGGCCGTCGTCAACATCGTGGTGATCGCCCTGCGCCGCCGTGAGCCGGGCCTCGCCCGCAGCTTCCGGGTGCCGCTGTACCCCGTGCTCCCGCTGCTCGGCATCGTGTTCTGTCTGTACCTGATGTACGAGACGGGCTGGGAGGCCCTGATCCAGTTCGCGGTGTTCCTCGCGGTCGGAGCCCTGGTGTACGTCGCCTACGGGCGCCGGCACTCCACGCTCGCGAAGGCCTCCGGCACCGAGGACGCCGCCGACGCCGAGGTCACGCCCGACGCCGCTGAGCCGGTACGACAGGCAGTCTGAACCACACCGCCTTGCCCGCCTTCGTGGGCCGGTGGCCGCAGGAGGAGCTGAGGGCGCGGATCAGCAGCAGTCCGCGCCCGTGCTCCTGCCACGGGTCCGGCGCTTCCAAGGTGGGGCGGGTGAGGGGGGCGGGCGGCGCCGGGTCAGGGTCGTGCACCTCGACCTGGCAGCCGGTCGGCCGTACCTCCACCACCAGCTCGATGGGGCCCTCTCCAGCGGCCGTGTGCTCCACGGCGTTGGCGACCAGCTCCGCCGTGAGCAGCTCCGCGGTGTCGCTGTCGGCCGCGGTGTCCAGCTCGCCCAGGGCCGTACGGACCAGGGCGCGCGCCACCGGCACGGCCGCGGTGGTGTGCGGCAGTGCGATGCGCCAGGAGGCCGATGCGGCGGGTTCGTACAAGGCGGGTCCGTTTCATGGAGCAGGCGGTCCTGCTTTCAACCTCATGAATGGTACGGCGCCCGGTCAGCAATGGATTCGACGGGGACCGCACGTTTGTCGCATCGTGTTGCGCCATCGTGACGACAGTCACAAACAAGTGATAGCTTCGTGAGGGTAGAGGTACGTAGCGCTACGTGAGGCACCGCTCGCCCCCGAGGAGGCCGCACCTCATGAGTCCCTTCACCGGCTCCGCCGCCCGCACCTCCGACTGGGAGCACCTGCGGGTCAAGTTCTCCGAAGGCGTCGCCACCGTCACCCTCGCCCGCCCCGAGAAGCTCAACGCCCTCACCTTCGGCGCCTACGCCGACCTGCGCGATCTGCTCGCCGAGCTGTCCCGGGAGCGGTCCGTACGGGCCCTGGTGCTGGCCGGGGAGGGGCGCGGCTTCTGCTCCGGCGGCGACGTCGACGAGATCATCGGCGTGACCCTGTCCATGAACACCGCCGAGCTGCTCGACTTCAACCGGATGACCGGGCAGGTCGTGCGGGCCGTACGGGAGTGCCCGTTCCCGGTGATCGCGGCGCTGCACGGGGTGGCCGCGGGCGCGGGCGCCGTGCTGGCCCTCGCGGCGGACTTCCGGGTCGCGGACCCGACGGCCCGGTTCGCCTTCCTCTTCACCCGTGTCGGCCTGTCCGGCGGTGACATGGGGGCGGCCTATCTGCTGCCCAGGGTGGTCGGCCTCGGCCACGCCACCCGGCTGCTCATGCTGGGCGACCCGGTGCGGGCGCCGGAGGCCGAGCGGATCGGCCTGATCAGCCAGCTGACGGAGGAGGGCCTCGCGGACGAGGCCGCCCAGACCCTGGCCCGCCGCCTGGCCGACGGCCCGGCGCTGGCGTACGCCCAGACGAAGACCTTGCTCACGGCCGAGCTGGACATGCCGCTGGCGGCGGCCGTGGAGCTGGACGCCTCGACCCAGGCGCTGCTGATGAACGGCGAGGACTATGCAGAGTTCCACGCGGCGTTCACGGAAAAGCGGCCGCCGAAGTGGAGGGGGCGGTAACTTCATGCCGACCTCACGGGCGCGCGGAACTGCGCGACAAGCCACGACGCACCAGCAGCCGCGAGACGAAGTCAACCATCCCCTACGGGTGGCGATCATCGGCGGCGGTCCAGGGGGCCTGTACACAGCAGCTCTGCTGAAGCGGCTCAACCCGGACCGGGAGGTCACCGTCTGGGAGCGCAACGCCCCCGACGACACCTTCGGCTTCGGCGTGGTTCTCTCCGACGAGACACTCGGCGGCATCGAGCACGCCGACCCCGTGGTCTACGAAGCCCTCCAGAAGGATTTCGTGCGCTGGGACGACATCGACATCGTGCACCGGGGCGAACTGCACACCTCCGGCGGCCACGGCTTCGCCGCACTCGGCAGGAGACGGCTCCTGGAGATCCTGCACGAGCGCTGCCGCAGCCTCGGCGTGGAGCTGCGCTTCCGAGCCGAGGCGCCCGACCCCGCCCGGCTCTCCGAGGCGTACGACCTGGTTGTCGCCGCCGACGGTGTGCACAGCACCACCCGCGAGCGGTACAGCCATGTGTTCCGGCCCTATGTGGCCCAACACCACTGCCGCTACATCTGGCTCGCCGCCGACTTCGCCTTCGACGCCTTCCGCTTCGAGATCGCCGAGACCGAGCACGGCGTGATGCAGCTGCACGGGTATCCGTTCTCGGCCGACGCCTCGACCGTCATCATCGAGATGCGCGAGGAGGTGTGGCGGGCCGCCGGGTTCGAGGAACTCGGCGAGCAGGAGTCCATCGAGCGCTGCGCCAAGCTCTTCGCCGACGCGCTCGGCGGCCGCACGCTGCGCTCCAACAAGTCCGCCTGGACCACCTTCCGTACCGTGGTCAACGAGCGCTGGTCGCACGGCAACGTCGTCCTGCTCGGCGACGCCGCCCACACCGCCCACTTCTCCATCGGCTCCGGCACCAAGCTCGCCGTCGAGGACGCCCTCGCCCTGGCGGCCTGCCTGGAGGAACAGCCGTCCCTCCCCGAGGCGCTCGCCGCCTACGAGGAGGAGCGCAAACCCGTCGTCGCCTCCACCCAGCGCGCGGCCCGCGCCAGCCTGGAGTGGTTCGAGAACCTCGAACGCTATCTCGGCCAGCCGCCCCGCCAGTTCGCCTTCAACCTGCTCACCCGCAGCCGCCGAGTGACCCATGACAACCTCCGGCTGCGCGACGCCCACTTCACCGGGGCCGTGGAGCGCGAGTTCGGCTGCCCGGACGGCACGCCCCCGATGTTCACCCCGTTCCGGCTGCGCGGCCTCACCCTGCGCAACCGGGTCGTCGTCTCGCCGATGGACATGTACTCGGCGACCGACGGCGTCCCCGGCGACTTCCACCTCGTCCACCTCGGCGCCCGCGCGCTCGGCGGCGCCGGGCTCGTGATGACGGAGATGGTGTGCGTGAGCGAGGAGGGCCGCATCACGCCCGGCTGCACCGGCCTCTACACGGGCCGGCAGGCCGAGGCATGGAAGCGGATCACCGACTTCGCGCACACGCAGGCGCCGGGGACCGCGATCGGCGTGCAGCTCGGCCACAGCGGGCGCAAGGGCTCGACGAAGCTCATGTGGGAGGGCATCGACGAGCCGCTGCCCGACGGCAACTGGCCGCTGGTCGCGGCCTCCCCGCTGCCGTACAAGCCGGGCAGCCAGATCCCGCGCCAGCTGTCCCGCGCCCAACTCACCGACATCCGCGAGCAGTTCACGGCCGCAGCCTGGCGCGCCGCCCGCGCCGGCTTCGACCTGCTCGAACTCCACTGCGCCCATGGCTATCTGCTGTCCGGCTTCCTCTCCCCGCTGACCAACCGGCGCACCGACGCCTACGGCGGCTCGTTCGAGAAGCGGCTGCGCTTCCCGCTCGAAGTCTTCGACGCCGTACGGGCGATGTGGCCCGAGGAGCGGCCCATGACCGTGCGCATCTCGGCCACGGACTGGGCCGAGGGCGGCACCACCGCCGAGGAGGCAGTGGAGATCGCCCGCGCCTTCGCCGCGCACGGTGCCGACGCCATCGACGTCTCGACCGGGCAGGTCGTCGCCGACGAGCGGCCGGAGTACGGGCGGTCGTACCAGACGCCGTTCGCCGACCACATCCGGCACGCGACCGGCATCCCGGTGATCGCGGTCGGCGCAATCTCCTCCTGGGACGACGTCAACTCCCTGATCCTGGCCGGGCGTACTGACCTGTGCGCCCTGGCCCGCCCCCACCTCTACGACCCGAACTGGACGCTGCACGCCGCCGCCGAGCAGGGGTACGAGGGTCCGGGCATCGCCTGGCCCGCTCCCTACCGTGCGGGCAGCCGGCCCCCGCAGACCGGCCGCACGGACGCGCCCAAGCCGCGCTTGTCGCTGGACGCTTGAGGGACTTTCGGAGAGTTCGAGTGAGCTTGAGGGGACAGGGGGACGGTACGGGTCAGGCGCCGGCGTAGGTCGCGCCCGCGTCCCGCAGTCGCTCGTGCAGGCCCTGGAAGACGGCCGCGGAGCGAGCGCCCGGCCAGTCGGCGGGCAGCAGGGCCGCGGGCAGACCGGGGTCGGTGTAGGGGAGGTGGCGCCAGGAGTCGAGGGCGAGGAGGTAGTCGCGGTACGCCTCTTCGAGCGGGGTGTCCGTGCGCCGCTGCCAGGCCTCCAGCACGGGCGCCTGCACGTCGAGGAACGCCTCATGCTCTTTGGCGATCGCCGTCAGGTCCCACCAGCGGGCGACCGCCTCGACGGTGGGCGCGAACCCGAGGTGCTCGCCGCGGAAGAAGTCCACGTACGGGTCGAGCCCGAGCCGCTCCAGGGTGTGGCGCGTCTCCTCGTACAGCCGGGCGGGGGCGATCCACACGCCGGGGGTCGCGGTGCCGAAGCCCAGCCCCGCCAGCCGCGAACGCAGCACGTGCCGCTTCTGCCGCTCCGACTCGGGCACCGAGAACACGGCGAGCACCCACCCCTCGTCCTGAGGGGGTGCGCTCGCGTAGATGCGCCGGTCGCCGTCGTCGAGCAACTGCCGCGCCTCCGGGGACAGTCCGTACCCGGCCGCGCCATGCGCCGTACGGGCGGGGACCAGTAGTCCGCGCCGTTTCAGACGGGACACGGACGAGCGCACGGACGGCGCGTCCACGCCGACCGCGGCCAGAAGCCGGATCAACTCGGCGACGGGTACCGGACCGGGCATGAAGCGGCCGTACGCGCCGTAAAGCGTGACGATGAGGGAACGGGGGGCGTGCTGCTCGGACACGTTGATCATTTTAGGTCGTCGGCGTCCCTGCTGGTCACCATTACCGCTGGTCACCGTCGGTGCGCAGGCGAAATCGCTGGAGCTTGCCGGTCGCCGTGCGCGGCAGCGCGTCCAGGAAGACGATCTCGCGCGGGCACTTGTACGGCGCCAGTTCGGACATGACGAAGGTGCGCAGCGCCTCGGCGTCCCGCACCACACCCTCCTTCAGCACTATGTAGGCCACCACCACATGGCCGCGCGCCACATCAGGGCGCCCGACCACGGCTGCCTCGACCACATCCGGATGGCGCAGCAGCGCTTCCTCGATCTCCGGTCCTGCGATGTTGTACCCCGCCGAGATGATCATGTCGTCGGCGCGGGCCACATAGTGGAAGTAGCCATGGGTGTCGCGCACATAGGTGTCGCCGGTGACGTTCCAGCCGTCGCGCACGTACTCCCGCTGCCGCGGATCGCCGAGATAGCGGCAGCCGACCGGACCGCGCACGGCCAGCAGCCCCGGCTCCCCGTCGGGCACGGGCTTCCCGTTCGCGTCCTGCACGCGCGCGTGCCAGCCCGGGACGGGCACGCCCGTCGCCCCGGGCCTGATGTGCTCGTCGGCGGCGGAGATGAAGATGTGCAGCAGCTCCGTGGCGCCGATGCCGTCGATGATGCGCAGGCCGGTGCGCTCGTGCCAGGCCTGCCAGGTGGTGGCGGGCAGATTCTCGCCCGCGGACACGCAGCGCCGCAGCGAGGAGGCGTCGTGGCCGCCAGGACCGTCCAGTTCCTGGAGCATCGCGCGGTACGCCGTCGGCGCGGTGAACAGCACCGACACCCGGTGCTCGGCGATCGCGGGCAGCAACTGCCGGGGACCCGCCTGTTCGAGGAGCAGGGCGCTGGCGCCGACGCGCATCGGGAACACCACGAGCCCGCCGAGGCCGAACGTGAAGCCGAGCGGGGGACTGCCGGCGAACACATCGCCCCCATGTGGTCTGAGCACATGCTTCGAGAAGGTGTCCGCGACGGCGAGCACATCCCGGTGGAAGTGCATGCACCCCTTCGGCCGACCGGTGGTACCGGAGGTGAAGGCGATCAGCGCGACGTCGTCGGCCGCGGTGTCCACGGCGGTGTACGGCGTCTCGGGCGCCGGACGGTTCAGGAGGTCGTCGTCGGCGTCACCGCCGTACGTCGTGATGCGCAGCCCGGGGATCTCGGCCTTCACGAGGTCGTCGACGGCACGGACGTCGCACAGCGCGTACTCCACCCGGGCGATCTCGCCCACCGTGGCCAACTCGTGCGGGCGCTGCTGGGCCAGCACGGTGACCGCGACCGCGCCCGCCTTCAGCACCGCCAGCCAGCAGGCCGCGAGCCAGGGCGTGGTCGGCCCGCGCAGCAGGACGCGGTTGCCGGGCACCACACCGAGGTCGCCGGTGAGGACGTGCGCGATGCGGTCGACGCGGGCGCGCAGGTCGCCGTACGTCCACGACGGGCCGGTGGGCGTGTGGAACACCGGGCGGTCGGGGTCGGCGTGGTCCAGGAGTTCGGCGGCGCAGTTGAGCCGGTCGGGGTAGCTCAGCTCCGGCAGGTCGAAGCTGAGCTCGGGCCACTGTTCGGGCGGCGGCAGGTGGTCGCGCGCGAAGGTGTCGACGTGGGCCGAGACGTTCATGGCGGTTCGCCCCCTGCCTGATGGGCCGGTGCCTGGGCTGGTGCCCGACGGGCGCGTGATGGGCGCGTCAGCGGGCAGGCATCAGGAGCGTATCGTGTTGGTGACGACAGTCAACAGGGCGCGATATCGTCGCTGGGAACGTCGGGATCACCGAGCGGGATCGTCGAGCGCGCGCCTGACGACCCGCCGTGGAGGGAGGAACGGCCGTGCCCGCATTCTCACTCGAACCGGAGCAAACCGCCTGGTGCGCCGAGCTGCGCACCCTCGCCGCCGAACGGCTGCGCCCGCTGGCCGATAAGGGCGAGCCCGGCCGCGTCAACCGCCCCCTCGTCGCCGAACTCGGCCAACTCGGCCTTCTGTCCCGCCTGTTCACATCCGGCGCCCTCGACCTCTGCCTCATGCGCGAATCCCTGGCGTACGCCTGCACGGAGGCGGAAACCGCCCTCGCCCTGCAGGGCCTGGGCGCCCACCCGATCCATGCCCATGGCACACCCGCGCAACGCGCCCACTGGCTGCCCCGCGTGACCGAGGGCACGGCGGTGGCCGCGTTCGCGCTGAGCGAGCCGGGCGCCGGATCGGACGCGGCGGCGCTGGCACTGCGGGCGGTGCCGGACGGCGAGCCCGAAGGCCCCGACGGCCCTCGGCGCTGGCGGCTCACAGGCGAGAAGTGCTGGATCTCGAACGCCCCCGAAGCCGACGTCTACACCGTGTTCGCGCGCACCACACCCGGCGCCGGCGCCCGCGGTGTGACCGCCTTCCTCGTCCCCGCCGACCGCCCCGGCCTCACCGGCACCCCCCTTGAGATGCTCTCCCCGCACCCCATCGGCAGCCTGACCTTCGACGCCGTACCCGTCACCGAGGACGACGTACTCGGCGAGGTCGACCGGGGCTTCAGGGTCGCGATGGGCACCCTCAATCTCTTCCGGCCCAGTGTCGGCGCCTTCGCGGTCGGCATGGCACAGGCGGCACTCGACGCCACCCTCGCACACACGCGCCAACGGGACGCCTTCGGCGCCAAGTTGATGGATCTCCAGGCGATCGCCCACCAGATCGCCGAGATGGCCCTGCGCACGGACGCGGCCCGCCTGATGGTCTACGCGGCGGCGACGGCCCACGACTCGGCGGCCCCGGACGTCCCGAAACGCGCCGCGATGGCGAAGCTGCTCGCGACCGAGACCGCCCAGTACGTCGTCGACGCGGCCGTCCAACTGCACGGCGCCCGCGCCCTGCGCCGCGGCCACCTCCTCGAACACCTCTACCGCGAGGTGCGCGCCCCGCGTGTCTACGAGGGCGCCAGCGAGGTCCAACGCGGCATCATCGCCAAGCAGTTGTACGCGACGGCCCCGCATCCCGCCCCGCACTCCACCACGGAGGCCCCGTGACGACCGAGCGACTGAACCCGCCCGACCTCTCCCCACCCCTCGGCTTCTCCCACGCCGTGGTCGCCACCGGCACCCGCGTGGTCTTCCTGGCCGGCCAGACCGCCCTGGACACGGACGGCAAGATCCAAGGCGACACCCTCCCCGAGCAGTTCGAGAAGGCGCTCACCAACCTCCTCACCGCCCTGCACGCCTCCGGCGCCACCCCCGCCGACCTCGCCCGCGTCACCGTCTACGCCACGGACGTCGCCGACTACCGCACCCACGCCCGCGAACTGGGCCGTATCTGGCGGCGCTTGGCCGGCCGGGACTACCCGGCGATGGCGGTCGTGGAGGTCGTACGACTGTGGGACGAGCGGGCGTTGGTGGAGCTGGACGGGTTCGCGGTGCTGCCCTAGATCCCGAAGGGTGGGGGTCGGTTGGTCCGTTGCCCGGCGGCAGACCTGGAGGGCGGAAGTCGGCGCCGGTGGGCCCCCTGTTGTGTCGGTGGCAACCCGTAGGGTGCGCGCAACCTCTCGAAGGACGAGGCCGTGCGACGCAAGCGTGCGGAGCTCGATGGGGAAGTTCCCACAGACGCTGAAGAGGCCCTCGCTCGGGCCGCAGGGGCTGGCATCCCAGCCACGGCGCAGCAGCCCCGGATCGAGGAGTTGCTGCGCTCACGGGAGACCTTTGCCGAGGACCTCTTCATCGCACTGCTGGACGGATTGGGCTTTCCCAGTGCCAGGCGGCTCGGCTGCGGTGGCGGGGAGCCGGGCAAGGGATGACCTGCCCGGCCGAGCCGGCCTGGTGAGGGGCCGTGTCGTGCCTGAACGTGTCCGACGTGCCACCGATGGAGTGACAATCAGCTAAATCATCGCGGACGCCCGGTAAGAACCTGGGGGAGCCCCTACCGGTCCCACCGGCCACCGGCTCTACTCACTCCACCCACCCGAGAGGTACCCCATGCCCGCACGCCCCGCCCTCGCAGCAGCAGTCAGTGCCGCCGCGCTGCTGCTCGCCACCTGTGCCGCCGCCCCCGCGATCGCCGCCCCCTCGACAGCAACCCCCACCACCGCCGACTCCGGCGAAACGGTGACGGTCGACTCCATCGGCCGTGTCACGGCGGACGGCACCGTCACCCTGTCCGGCACCTATCGCTGCACCGGCAACACGGAATCCGTGTTCGTCGGCTCCTCGGTCGGTCAGAGTCCGTCCTCGGTCCGCCACGGCATCGGCGCCACGCTGGCCGTGTGCGACGGCGTCGAGCGCCGTTGGGAGAACTCCGGACAGGTGTGGCGGGGCATGATCGCGCCCGGTGAGGCCCATGTCCAGACTGTCGTCATGGAGTTGCGCCCCCAGGGCGGCCTGCCGCTGCCGTACTTCCACGCCGCCCAGCAGCAGGACGTGACGCTCGTCGCCTACTGAGGCGCACCCCTGGCGAACAGCGCACGCCTCACGGCACGCGCCACACGCCGCACCAAAAGGGGCGGGAGCCGGGGCATCGCCCCGGCTCCCGCCAGCGGCGCCCCACCACTCTTTGCAGACGTTCCAGTACGGCCAGCAGGTGCCAGCCGCGGTCGTCACCGGCGAAGGCTGTCAACTCGATCCGGAACGGGGACCGTTGCACGGGACACTTGGGGCACCGCACGCCCGCTTCGGGGATGCCGCCGAGGGGGGTCAGCCGAGCCCGAACTGCTCCCGCAGCAGCCCCGGATGCAGCCGCACGGTACGCCCGTCCGGCAGCGTTTCCAGGACCTGCACGCCGTCGTAGCTGAGCAGCTGGCGTAGGACAGCGGCGAAGCCGTCGGCCCGCGTCGCCGGATGCCCGGCGCGTTGTGCCAGCGCCGTCACGGGCAAGGTGCCACCGGCGTCCAGCAGCGCGGCGACCGCCTTCTGGAACTTGGCCATGTCCCGTTCCGGCGGCTTGCGTGCCAGCAGTTCGGTCTGGCTGTGCAGCGCGTCCGAGGCGAAGAGGCGTGCCACGAGAGAGTCGGCCGGCCTCTGCTGCTCCGTAGAAGCAGCAGACGAGACGCTCGGCACTTGGGAGTGGTCGAAGAGCGAATCGTGTGTCTCGGCGATCTCCGCCTGTGCCTTCATGGCCTGCGTCGGCCGGGTCGGCCGTTGCGCGGGTGCCGCGGGCGACGGACGAGGGGCGACCGGCACGGTGGCCGGCTCGTCCAGGTGCCACCAGGACGGCCGCTGGTCGCCGAGTTCCCGCCAGTCCTTCGGCGCTGCGGCTCCGAACGGCAGGAAGGCCAGCACCGGGATGGCGAACTCGGCGAGGGAGGCGCCCCCGTGGTAACCGGCCTTGAGCGACGTGTATCGGGAGTCGGCGTCCCACAGGGCGACGATCGACGCGCCGGGCTCCGGCCACACCACCCGGGGACCGGTGAGCTCGACTTCGGAGGGCCCGAGGGGACCGCCGGGTGCGCGGTGCCGGGCGGAGCCGGGCGCGGCCGCCTCGGCCTTCGCGCCGTGCCGGTCCACGACGTGGCCGTGATCGCTGGTGACCAGTACGGCCATGCCCTGGGCGGCGGCGACCCGCAGCAGGTCCGGCAGGCCCGGGACGTGCTCGGGCAGCCAGGCGCCGTCGCCGAGCTTCTGTTCCTTGGCGAGCCGGTCGTCGATGGCGTTGAGGACCACCGCGACGTGCGTACGGCCGTCGGCGAGCGCCTCGGTCAGGGCCGGGCCGAAGGTCTCCCCGGCGGTGGCGGCACGCAGGTCGTCCTTGTGGAACACGGCCGCCGGCTGACCGCCCCACAGCTTCAGCGCCGGAAACAGCCGCTTCTCGTCGGCCTGCGAGCCCTTCATCAGAGTGCCGGTCAGTAGCGCGGTGCGGGACACGGCCGTGACGGTGGGCAGCGCGGCGGCCACGGACCGACGGCGCGGCTCGCCATCCGGCAGTGGGTCGAACTCCGCCCAGGTGGCGCGCAGTTCCTCGGCCAGTTCGCTCGCGATGGCCGCGCTCATGCCGTCCAGGACGAGGAGCAGCACGCGCCGTTCGCCGCCCGCCCGCACGACGGGCTTCACGACCCGGCCGAGGAAGCTCTCCACCGTGAGCATGGAGCCGGGCTGTGTCCCCGCCGCCGTCCAGGTGGCCAGAGCCTGGGCGAAGTGCCGGTCGATCTCGTGGCGCCGCTCGCGCACGCGCACGGCGAGCGCGTCGTAGGCCGACTTCAGGACGGGATCGGGGTCCCCGCCCGCCTCGATGTGTTCGAGCGCCTGGTCGACCCAGCCCGTCTCGGCGATCTGGCGCTCTATGGCCGCGGCCACGGTCGCGCACTCGACGGCCGGATCGCCCGCGAGCCAGTGAGCCAGACGGCTGCCCATGCGGGCCCGCTCGATGCGGGCGCGGGCACCGGGGCCGTCGGCGCGCTTGTGGGAGTCCAGCGCGCGCACGGCCTCTGCCACGGTGACCGGCTTGCCCGCCGTCAGGGCGTGCCCCACCGCGGTGAACCGCGCCTCCAGGCCGGCGGGCAGCAGAGGGCTGGTCCGTCCGGCCGACTCGGCGCCGAACTGCCGTGCCAGAGCCGCCGCGCGCTCCAGCACGGTGTCGCTGACGCGTCGCGCCTCACGCGCGTCCTCCGAGGCCGCGGCGGAACCCGGGCGGCGGTCCGCCACGGCGAGCAGCGCGGCGACGTACTCCTCGCAGGCGCGCGCGAACACGGCGGCCCGCGCGTCGAGTTGCTCACTGGTGGCCGACGGCTGCTCCCCGAACCAGCGCTCGGCGCGGCCCCGCGCCCGGTAGGTGTCGGCGTCGGCGGGTGCGTGCAGCCACAGCGCGCCGCAGACCAGCCCGAAGGCGACCGCGTCCGCGCCGTGCTCGGCCTCCACCAGGGCGAGCAGCGCCCGGCCCGTGAGACCGGCCTGGTCCTCCTCGCCGAGGAACTCGGCCAGCCCGGCGCGTTCCGGGCCGCGCAGTTCGAGCAGCAGCTCGGGTCCGCCGGGCGTGAGGGCCCACCGCAGCAGGGAGTGCGGGTCCAGCGTCCCGCCCGCGGGAACACCCGCCGCAGCGCCCGGTGAACGGTCCGCGTCGGTCCCGTAACCGCCCAGCCGCAGCCGTCGCATCGCCAGCGCGGACAGGGCTGTGCGCCGGGACAGGATGCCCCCGGCGAGTGACGGCCAGCCGCCCGGCGGGGTGGCGTCCAGCAGGGCCTCGGCGGCCCAGTCGGCGTCCCGGAGCCGCTGGTCGACCTGCTCGGCGCCGAACGCCTCGCGGACCACGTCCCAGCTGTCCACGGTGTCGATGCGCTGCTTGTGGACGCGGGCCAGGATCGCCGGGTCGAGCTCGCTCTGCTCCCGGTCGGTCAGGACCACCAGCATGGCCGGCCCGGGCCTCTCGGGGCCGGCCGATCGCCCGGCGAGATGGTCCAGGACCAGTTCGTGCACCGCGAGCGGGGACGGGGCGGCGGCGATACGGGCGGTGTGCCCGTCGCCCCAGACCGGATCGGCCGGTCCGTCCCAGACGGGCTCGGAGCGCAGTAGGACCACCCGTCGCTTGTCCTCGCCCCTCAGGGACGCGGCCAGCGACGTGTGCGACGACAGGTACTGCGTGACGGTCGCGAGGTTCAGCCGGATGGCGATCGGCCCGGCCGCCTCGACAGCGGTGACGGTACTCATCAGTCGACGACCCGCCAGGAGATCTCGACAGTGGCGCCGGGCTCCTGTGCCACCAACTCGGCCAGTGACGCCTGGAGTTCGGCGACAGCGCGGGCCGCCGTCGTACGGCCGCCGCCGGACCGGCGGGCCCGGCCGCCGCCCGACGACCTTGCTGCCGCCGACGGCTGCACCGGGATCTCGGGCACCGGCGGGTGGCTGGTGTCCCTCGACAGCGACACGTCCCCCGCGCCGGGCCGCGGCGGGGCGGGCGGCACCGGCAGCGCGGCGGCGCGGTTCCGCTTCACCAGGGCCAGCACCTCGCGCTGGGTGCGGGGCAGCGCCTCGTGCAGCGGGTAGGTCCGCTGGTCGCTCTGCGCCACGTTCCGCAGCGAGTCCAGCAGGGCCAGCCCCTCGGGCCCTTCGTCCGCCGCCAGCTCCAGCGTCGACCAGGACGCCGAGTCCAGCGCCTGCGCGACCGTCCGCGCCTGCTTGACGGACGTGCCGTAGCGGTCCGCCGTCACCTGCCCGAGGTCGAACGACGCCAGCGCCTCCACCGTCTTCTTCGCGCCCGCCGCGCCCTGCCCGGCCGCCTGCGTCAGCGCCTTCAGCAGGTCGACGGAGCGCCGCGCGAGGGCGAGGCGGCCCGCCTCGTCGGTCTCGTCCAGCAGCAGGAAACCGGCGTGTGTTTCCAACTGCCGTACGAGGTCGGCGGCCGGCTCCTGGAAGGCGCGGGCGACGTCGGTGATCCGGCGGGCGAACTGGTTGACGATACGACCGCGGCGCAGCGTCGGCGCCGTCTCGCCGAAGATCGCCTCGAACCGCTGCCGGGCCGCCTCCCAGTCCTCCTCGGACGGCAGCGGCTGGCTGCGCAGCGCGTCCTGCCCCTTGATCTGCGCCGGCTCGGGCGCGGGATCGAGCGGTATACCGCCGCGCACCCACACCCGGTCGTCCATCTCCGCGAACGACGCGACGACGAGCCGGGCGAGGAAGTCGGGCAGACCACGGGGGTGGGGCTCGTCCGTCCAGTCGGTCAGCGTGATCAGGGTCAGGTCGCCGGTGATGCCACGCTCGCGCGCCAGCTTGCGGAAGTGGTCGGCCCAGTACGGCCACAGCTCGAAGTACGCCTCCTTCTGCTGCCCCAGCCGCAGCGGCCCCGCGACCCGCTGCATCAGCCTGCGGTCCACGCTCGGCACCTCGGCACGGCCGTCACGGGCCTCGGCGGCGGCGCGCACGTGCGTGAACACCTTGCGCGCGTCGGCGGGCTTCATCGTCCAGCCCGGGTCGTCGGCCGCGAGGTCCGGGTGGTCGGGGTACTGGCTCACCAGCAGCTTGCGTGCGATGTGCCGCAGCCCCTCGTGCATCGACTGCCCGAAGGACAGCGTGAGCCCGTCGACCTCGCGCAGCGACTGCAGATGGTCGGAGAAGCCCAGCTCGACGTCGGACTCCTTCTTGTCGGCGAGGCCGTAGGCCTGCTTGAAGGCGGCCTTGACGTTCCTGAGCAGCGACTCGCGCTGGGTCTCCAGCAGCCCCTTGGCACGGGCGCGATTGTCGGCGTTGAGGTGGCCGGCGTACTGGCCGTTGAACCGCTGGTCGTCGGCGAGCGCCTTGTCGATGACGACGAGCCGCCGGAAGTCGGCGTACCGCTGCGCGGACAGGTGCGCGGGCAGCCAGGCGGCGGTCCGCGACCGCTCGCCCTGCTGCCGCTCCCGCAGCCGCCGCATCCGGTCGACGTCCTCGGCGGTCCCGTACTCGCTCTCGTCGTACGGCAGGTCGACGACGATCCGCCACAGCCCCTCCTCCTGGGGCGTCAGATCGTGGTCGGGCAGCTCGTCCTCGTCGGCGACGTTCCCGAACACGATCTCGGCGCTGCGCTCGGTGCCCCGCCACACGAAGTCGACGTGCAGCGTCAACTTCCCCTGTTCGACACCCAGTTCCTCGGCCAGCAACCGTTTGGCGAGGGCCTGCCGGTTGGCCGGGTTGTCGTTGACCTGGGCGTTGGCGATGACCGAGTCGACGTCCACGCCGGACAGTTCGAGCCGCACGCCCGGGTTGGCGTCGGTGCCGGTCTCCTTGATCTCCGGGAACCGGCCCGCCCACTCGGCGACCTTGTTCTTCAGGATGCCGTACTCGCGCCCCGGTATCGGGGCCACCACCGAGCCGTAGTTGAGCGCGGACAGCCGACGGATGGTGAGGTCGGACAGCGCGGGCACGCTCGGCGCGAGCGCGGACAGCAGCAGGGTGCCGATGATGCGGTTGTCGCCGACGAAGCTCTTCACTCTGCCGCGCAGATCGGGGTCGGTGATGCTGTCGGGCCCGCGGTGGGTGTACTGCTCGACGTCCTCCTCGGTCACGTTGTAGGTCGCGAGGAGGTAGGGGCGCAGCTTGGTGCGGTACAGCTTGTCCGCGGCCTCGAAGACGACCTTGAGGCTGTCGGTGAACGGCTTGTCACCGCCGGCGGTGATCAGCGGGTACAGGTCGCCCACCGGGATGAGGTCCCCGAGCCGCAGCTCGTCCCGGTGGTCGGCGAGCAGCTGGCCCATGAGCTTCATACCGGTCCGGTTGCGCTGGAGCGCCGAGGACACGTGCACCAGGGTGTCCATGAAGGCGGGCGAGAAAGGGTACGTCAGCCGGAAGCTCTCCTCGTCCGCACCGACCCCGTCGCTGCCCCGCTCGGAGCCCAGCAGCGTGTCCCACACCTCCTGGCGGACCTTGCGGGTCTTCTCGAACTCGGCGTTGATCCGTGCGGCGGCCTCGGGGCTCCTGGGCCGGAGCAGTCGGGCGTGGGCGATCTGCGGCAGGTTGCGGTCCTCGAGCGTGATCTTGTCGAACCGGCCGGAGGCCTGGTTGAGGGTGTCCTGGACCGACGCCTCCGCGGCGCCCGACAGCTCCTCGCCGACCAGCTCGCGCAGATCGCGCTGGCGGGCTATGAAGGACACGATCGGGATGGCCCGGCGCGCGTCGGCCCCCTCCACGAAGTTCGTGATCTTCCCGGCCTCACGCCCCACGAACTTCTGGTCGTGGATGAGGGTGGCGAGCCACAGGATCAGCTCGTCGAGGAAGAGGATCAACCCGTCGTAGCCCAACTCCTTGGCATGGGCGGCGATCACGGACAGACCGGCGTCGAGCGAGATGAACCCGTGCTCGCTCTCGGCGGCGCTCTTGGCGAAGCCGGGCAGCAGGTTGGTGCTCGCGTCCTGTACGAGACGGGCGCGTAACTCGGCTGGCGTGGAAGGGCTGACGAGGTTGAGGGCCTGCCCCGACTCGTGCACCTCCTCCGCGCCGAGCGCGGTGTCGAGGAGGGCGGGCGTCCACGCGAAGGACTCGCCCCACTCGTCGTCCCCGTCCTCGGCGCCCGCCCCGTCGGCCGAGGCGAGCCCCTCGACGATGAACGTGTCGCCGTGGCGGGCCCGCAGCGCGCGGATGTCCTCGAACAGCGCGTCGGTCCGGTACACCTGCGGGGTCGGCGCGTCCGGATGCAGCTTCTTGACGTGGGAGACGTAGCCGCCGAGGACCCGCTGCTCCATCGCCTTCGCACCGAGCATGTGGTACGGCACGAGCAGGAACCTCTTCCCGTCCGTGGTCAGCCACTCGTGCTTGGTGAAGAGCCGGTCGAACTCCTGCCGCCCCCGGGCGGCCGGCCGCCCGCTGAGCAGGGCGTGCAGCACGGCCATGAAGTGCGACTTACCGGAACCGAACGAGCCGTGCAGATAGGCCGCCTTGGAGGTGTGCCCGTCCAGCGCCGACTTGATGAGCCCCAGCGCCTCGTCGAAGTTCTCCCGCAGCCGCTCCGTGACCACGTAGTCCCTGAGCGCGCGTTCAGCGCCGTCGCCTGTGGTCGCCTCGGATAACCGCAGCACGAAGTCCGACGTCGATATCGACTCCTTGATGTCGATCACATCGCGGAGCAGGGACGGCTGTTGGGCCTGAGTCATCAGAGGTCTCGCTCTCCTTCGCCGGGCCGATGACTGGCGGCACGGCGTGTGGTACGTGCCGTGCGCACATTCTCGGGTATGGAGGCAAGGCGGGGGAACTGTGGGGACGGCCCTCATCTCGCCCAGTCCTACGACGAGTTCGGCCACCGTACGGCCGTCACCGATCAGATCGCCGCACGACAGGTGTAACCACCGGCACGACGGCGGCCGGGATGGGCTTGGCCTGCGGCTGACGTCGCTTGTCGAGCAGGTGTTCGGGGTGCGACCATGCGGCTCGTGACAATCTCTTCAAGATCATCCTTTGGCAGTACAGCGCCGCTCTTCCGCTGGGTGGCCGCTGCCCGTAAGGCCCCCATCAGCCCGGCGAAGGACGTGGCCGACTTCCACCAGGGCGTCGAACTCCGCGTACGTGCACTGTTCGTCACGCCGGACAGCAGGATCAAGGCGCAGTGGGGCGAGTTGCGCCTCTCGAACTCCGCGGACGCCGCGTGGAAGGCCAAGGTCGGCAAGGACGCGTTGACGATTCCGCTCGCCACCACCACGATCGCCCCCGCGGCCAACCACATCTACATGGGCACCGCCGCATTCGACCTCACGCTCGCCGACGGGAACGTGCAGCGCATGCGGGTCTACACCCGAGACGCCGCGCTGGTCACTGCCTTGTTCGGCAACGCAGTCGCCTAGCTTGGGCGCCCGGCATCCGCCCCCGCGGCCCGGCGTGATCATGTCACCAGTCTGTGACAGCGTTGTCCTGGAACGGAGGCGCCGCGTCCGTTCGGCTCACAGGCCCCTCATAGTGATCAGGCGACCACCGGGAGCCGAAACGGCTCCAGTCGCAACTGCTGGTGACCAAAGGGGATTTCATGTTCGGCAACCGTCGCAAGGCCCTCCTCGTCTCCGCCGCCCTCGTCGGTGGAGCCATGCTGATGACCGCATGCCAGGACGGGCAGGCGGCCACGGACACGGGTGCCGCACAGGGCTCTTCGTCCGCCACCCCCGTCGGTGACGCGGCCGGTACGTCGGGGGCGGCGGGCAGCGGTCAGGGCACCGGCAAGGGCTCCGGCTCCAACTCCGGCTCCGCTTCCGGTACCGGAAGCGGCAAGGGGGAGCCGGTCGGGCAGACCTGCGGTGCCAACGACATCTCCTGGAGCACCAAGTCCGAGAGCCAGGCCGGCGGGTACATCCTGATCACCGCCAAGGCGAAGCCGGGGATCACCTGCTACCTGCCCGCCGCGCTTCCGACCGTGGCGTTCGGTTCCGACGGCACCGAGGCGCGTGCCGCGGAGCAGGGCGCCGGCAAGCAGATCAAGCTGAGCGGGAGCGCTGCCGCCTACGCGGGGGTGAACCCGAAGACCACCAAGGAAAACGGTGGCAAGGAGCTGGACTCCATCATCGTTGCCATCGGTGACGACGACCCCAACCCGGTTTCCCTGCCCGTCGGCACCATCACCGTCGACGACCCGATCGTCACCAACTGGCACACCGCCCCGGGGGACGCCGTTCCTCTCGGCTGAACTGACCCGCAGCACGTGATCCGTGCCGGAAACGGCCCACCGCCGGGCGGGCGCTTGAGCGCGGTGGTGACCCAGAGGTCGGGCCCTGGTAGGCGCGGTCGGCGAGGACCGGGACGCCTTGTCGCTTGTGCACCGTGTTCACCCTGATGCGTCGCACGGCGGCGGGGCGCGGTGACGCACACGTCGCGGTGTCATTCACCGAAGCCCTTGAGTCAGTGCTCGCGCCCAGCGGTTCGGTCGAGCGGGTCAGGCCGTGGTAGGGGCGGCTCGCCCCGGATGCTGCGGTCCCGGCGGCTGCGTGAGTTCACCTCCGCCAGAAGGGTGCGCAGGTTCTCGGACTGACTGAGCGGCTGAACATGGGCCGGGTCGGCGTCCCACTCCCGCCCTCCGGAGAGCGGGCGGAGCTGGAGTAGGGGCCCTCGGTGCCGCCCATCGGCTGCTGCACCGGCGTTCAGATTTCGGTACCGCCGCCCGCGAGGCGGACGGGAGAGACGAGCGCGATGCGGATCAGGCCCGGTTCGGGCGGCGGAGCATCGTAGACGTAGGTGACGGTGAGGGCTGGCCGGGTATTCGTGGCTTCGAGACGGGTTGTGTAGATCTTCATGCCGCCGACGGCGCTGCGGGCGCGCCGTCCGAGGGTTGGGGACTTCTCCAGTTCGGCACGCAGGGCCTCGACGGCTTCGAGGGCTCCCCCTCCGATGGCCAGACAACGGTCATATGCCTCACGCGTGATTTCGGCGACGACCGGCTGTTGTTCCTCGGTCATTCGGAGTTCCCTCGGACCGCACGGATGTCGGCGATGGCCGCGGCGAGAGCGGTGTCGAATGCGGGATCCTGTCGGGCGACGACCCGGCCGCGGAACTCCTCCACTAGGCGGACGACACCGGAGAGGTCGGCGGGGTCTGCGTGATTGATCTCGCGAGCGAGCTCGGCCTCGAAGTCGTCGGCGTCGCCAGGAAAGCCGTAGCCCATGACCAGGGCCGCGCGGAGTTCCCCGATGGTGCGCATCGGAGGCAGGTGAGGCGCTTCGGAGGCTGCCGGGTGCGTGGTCATGGCGATGCTGGCTCCTTCTTCACGATGTCGGTTTTCACCGTACCTGGGGCATGCCGCGGTATTCACCTGATCCGGGGTCCTGTCTCTGCTGAGGTGCGGGGGAAGGGGGTGCCGGTGCGCAGGGGCATGCCGGCATGGGCGCGGTCTATGGCGGAGGCTGAACCATCGCACCGTTCGACCCGTTCAAGCCCAACTTGGTCCGGCTGTGGTCATTGGCTTCGGCGAGGCGGGCGTGCAGCAGCTCGGCCGGGGTGAGCGGCTGGATGTGATGCGGATCGACGTCCCACTCCCGGCCGCCGGAGAGGGGGCGGAGCTGGAGATACGGTCCCTCGTGGCCCATGACGACGCCGACGCGGTCGCGGGTGGTGTCGCGTACGGCGGTGCCGGGCGGCGGAGGGGGAGGCGCGGGCTCGGGTGTGGGGCCGGCCGGGCCCGTGGTGGTCATCGAGCGGCGCCCTTGGCGATGGCGGCGGCGAGGGCCAGGGCGACCGGGGCGGAGCAGACGCCGAGGTGGACGAGGGCGTAGCGGGCGCTGGCGGGGGTGCGGGCGTAGTCGTCCTCGGCGTTCTCGTCGCCCTGGGCTGTAGGGCGCTCCGGATCATCGGGGAGCGGGTCACCCCACGGCGTACGGACGTCCATCGAAGGGAGCTGGATGCCGGCCTGGGTGAGGGCGGTGGCGAGGGCATCGCGGGCGGCGGTGGCTTCCTGGAGCTTGGGGGTGGGCTTGGGCATGGGTTCCCCTTCGGCGGGCGGGAGTTGGCGTTGCGCCTGGATTCGTGTTTCGACTGCGGCTTTCGTGCTGCGTGAATTACGGTGAGTAGCCGATGCGTTACGAGGATGCCGCCTGGAGAGGGCGGACCGCGTGGTTGGCGCGGTCTCGTTCCCCGTCGGGCGGCGCACGTTCCACAAATTCCACAGGGAGGTCGTGGGCGTGCGGGCAGGTGTGTACGGGTGCAGGTACGTGTGTGTGCGTTGGAGGGAGCCGCGATGCCGCAGCGACGCGTCGTCACGGGCCGCAGTCAGGAACCGCGCCAACGGTTCGCCGAGGAGTTACGGCAGTTGCGGGCCGTGCGGGGAGAGAGCCTGCGGCAGCTGGGGGAGCGGCTGGGGTGGGACTGGTCGCTGTTCGGCAAGATGGAGAAGGGGGAGACGCTGGGCGGCCCCGAGGTCGTTCAGGCGTTGGATACGTACTTCGGAACGCCGGGGATGCTGCTGGCGTTGTGGGAGCTGGCGCGGGCGGACAAGTCCCAGTTCCGGGAGCAGTATCGGCAGTACATGGTGCTGGAGGCTGAGGCGGTTAGCCTGTGGCACTTTGCGGTGAGTGTGTTGCCGGGGCTGCTTCAGACGTCGGGGTATGCACGAGAGGTTCTGGTTACGGGTGGGCTCAAGGGAGCTGAGCTGGACCAGCAGGTCGAGGCTCGGATGGGCCGACGCGAGCTGCTGGAGGGGGTGGAGGCGCCGCCGTTCCGGACGATCCTCTCGGAGGCCGCGCTGCTCACCCCGCTGCGGGACGCGGGCGAGTGGCGTGCGCAGTTGGAGCACCTGTTGGAGATGTCAGATCGCGACAATGTGACAGTCCATGTCCTGCAGAACAACGCCGGACTGCATGCTCTGTTGGGCTTCGACGTGTGGTGTCTGCTTCTGCCCGACGGCCGGACTGTTGCGTATACCGAGAACGGGTACAGGGGTGAACTCATCGGAGAAACAGCACCAGTTGTGAGCCTTCAGAAGGCGTACGATTCGGTGCGCGACATGGCACTGTCCCCAGCCGAGTCGCGGAACTACATCTTGCGCAAGTTGGAGGAAGTGCCATGCGGATCGTCGACTTGAGCGCTGCTTCGTGGCGCAAGAGCAGTTACAGCAACCAGGACGGTGGCGCATGCATCGAGGTCTCCGACGACTTCGCCACTGTCGTTCCCGTACGTGACAGCAAGCACGCTCACGGCCATGTGATTACGTTCCCGTCCGACGGCTGGGCCACGTTCGTGTCTGCCGTGAAGCGTGGTGAGCTGGGCGCCTGACGGGCGCAGTGGCACACGCGACGGCCCCACACTCACCGACTGGGTGAGCGTGGGGCCGTCGGTGTTACTTCTTGGTGGTACGGCGTCCACGGGTCGCCGCAGCCGGACGCCACGCCCTCAGATCCTCATCCGTCAGGCCGTGCTCGCCCTGGGCCATCTGCCGGTCACCCTTGATGAAGACGGCAGGTGAGACACCGAAGGTCGGGTCGACCTCGCTGTGCCACTGGTCGAGCCACGGCTGAAGTTCCAGGAGTCCGGCGAGGAACGGTGTCACATCCTCGGTGCTCATGGCCTCGCGGGTGGCGATGTACGTGTCGATAGCGTAAGCCTGCTCGCGGTGGTCCCAGCCGGCCCAGCCGTAAAGCCCGGGGCTAGGGGCGTTGGCGTTCCCGTACGAGATGAAGCGCTCCTTGGGCACGTCGAGCTTGCCGCGGGCTCGCCAGAAGGAGGGGCGTAGGAAGTCGGCGGAGGTGTACTTCGGCGGTACGGGGATGGAGTTCCGGATCTTCATCTTGGCAGGCTCGTCAGGCGCGGCGTCCTCCTGGCGCTGAAGATCCCAGACGTGCTCCCAGTCCTCGCGCTTCTTCAGCCCGGAGGGCTTGTAGCGCAGGGCGGCGAGGAACGGCACGTGCTCGTCGGGCATCAACTCGGCAACGACGACAGGCAGTTCCTTGCGAGGGGCGTAGATCTTGGCAACGGAGACGAAGTCCTCGTCGCGAGAGAGGATGTCGGTAAGCCGGGAAAGGGTGATGAGGGCGGGCATCCCGTTCTCGTCGTACCAGTGCTCCCGCTTCTCGATCCGATCGAGCAGCCAGGACCGCAGGGCCTTCTCCTGGAGTACGTCCCAACCCTCGGTGGCCCAACGCCGCTTGTACTCGGGCCGCTCGATCATGCCGATGGCCTGGCTGGACTCGATGGCGTCGATCCGCTTCTGCACGACCTCACGGTAGGCGGCGGGCCAGTGGGCCGGGATCTCCGTGATGGGCGTGGACCCGTGCCGCTTGAACCACTCGTCACTGGCCTCGCCAGCGGCCACGCGCCGAGCGAGGACAATCTCGAACGCCCGTTGGCCGAGGTTGAGTTGGGGGATTTCGGGGGAGTTGGGGTCCTCGGAGGCGCGGAGGTCTTCGGGGTGCAGGTTGTAGAGCGAGTAGACCTGCCAGTCCAGCTCCTCTTGGAGGGCGATCATTCGGGCGCGGACGGAACGCCAGGCGTCACGGGCTTTGCGGAGGGCCAGGGTAGTCGGAGCGGCTTCCACTAAGAGGCTGGCGGGGCTCAGTGTTGTGAGCTCCTGGGAGAGATTGTCGATCTCGACGGTCAGGTCGACAGGGAATTGCAGCGGAAGCGGGCATCTTTCCACGTTGCCGCCGTTGAATTGGTAGCTCCAAGACCAAGGTTGGTCGGATTCCCCTCCGCCTGACTCTGGGCTGCCGCCCTTCTTGTGGCAATTCATCTTGAGCCACAATGCTGCCGTGGAGCTGTTCAATACCCCAACCAGCTGCAGGTGTTCTGCTTCGGTAGCATCGACACTGAGCTTTATGACAGGCGCTGTTTGCTTGAAGACCTTGCCGCCCCTGTCGAGAGTGAAGTGGTTGTGCGTAGCAACTTCGGCGAATGTGACAGCCCATTCATGAGCGTCAACATCTTTTGGGAGTTGATGCCATTCCCACCAAGGTCGATGGGCCGCGTAGTAAGTCCCTCCGGAGAAGGTTGCTCGGTTGCCGAGCTCGGTCCGGTATGGCCACAGACCTGGCGCCTCAGCGATTGCCGGTGGCAGTTGTGCCAGAGATCTATCCGAAGAGTAGGGGTAGAAGACCTGATTGCTGGTTGAGGCAGTCCAGTCTCGAACCTCTTCCCCGGCGGTGATCTGGCGAACGAAGCTGGCAAACTCGGCTGGCCATGCTCGACGTGCCCGGATCATTACGTCATCTGCATGAGTCATTCCGACAAATCCGATGCGCGCTGCCCGCTCCCTCAGCGTGCAGATGGAGTGCCGACTGACAGCATCGCTTAGTTCTTGGCCTCCGTCGACCAGAATCCACGGCCGCTTTCTGAAGTAGCGCTTCCGCTCCAAGTCATCAACGGAGACCCACTGGCTGACCGACCCCGGCTTGTCAATCTGCTGCTTGATGGCATTCCAAACCAGCCCTTCCCCGTTTTCCGGCGCAGAAGGCTCCCCTTGGATGCTGCGCACCGTTCGGACTGTAACTGCACGGCTGGATCCCCCGTGGCGCCTGCCGATGAGGATGATGGTTGGGGTTCCGTGCCCCGGAATGTAGGCACCGGAGGTATCAATGACTTCTGTTAGCTCTACTTCGTGGCCGAAGTAAGTTTCGGTCAGTCGTGTCCCGAATTCCCGTTTCATGAAGGAATTGGCGGTGATTTGCCCGACCGAGCCATATCCGAGACTGCTCTCGGTATCTCCGACCTTCGCAAGCTCAAAGAATCGCTGTGCGAACGGAACCGATAGCGCATATGTCCCTGTGCATGCGTCATAAAGTCCCCGATAAAGCTCATTGAGCTTCTTGTCCTTAACCGTTATATAAGATTCCCCACCACCACGTGATACCGCCCCGGCGTCAAAATATCCGGGTGTTCATGCACATCCTCAGTCTCATACTTGAAGTCGGCGAGTTCGTCCGCGCCCTCCTCCACAAGCCCGTCAAACAAGTTGCCCTGCTTGTGCCGGTGCTTGATGAGAGAGTCACCCACCGCCAGATGAATCGGCCACTCATACTTCCCGGCCTCGGCCATGCTGGTCACCCCACTCGCAGCCATAGCCGCCACCAATAACCGGAACCGAGCAATAGCCACAGCGAACGGATTCAGGTCCACCCCGTGCACCGAATCCAGCGCAGCCCGCACCCGCTCGTGAACATCCCGCCCAGGCTGCCCTTCCCCCCACAGCCGAACCAGCCGCCGAAACGCGCCCAGCACGAAGTGACCCGACCCGCACGTGGGGTCGATCATCTTCAGGCCCTCGTAGCCGAACTCCCGCACCGCCGGATCCATGGTCCGGTCGAGGATGAACTCCTCAACGAACTCCGGCGTTTGAAGCAGCGCGTACGTCTTACGAGCCGCCTCGCTCAAGTCCTGATACAGGTCACCCAGGAACCGCGTGTCCCAGCCTCGCGTGCCGTCGCCGTCCTTCTCCAGCGGGTCGGTGAAGTCGTGCACCAGCGCGCCTGACTCGTCCCGCTCCCGCCAGAAGTTCACCAACTCCTGCGCACCGTCATGGGAAAGGGGTATCTGGTACAGCGGGTTGTGCCTGCGGTCGAACAGCAGCCGACCCGCCTGCCCCGACCCCAACTCCGCGAACGCCAGCTCAAGCCAGCCGCGGTACGTCGGGTCCGGCGAGCTCGACACGTACTCGTCGAAGCGGGCACGCGCCAGCTCACGCTCGTCGTCGTCCGGTGCCGTGACGTACGGCTCGGGGATGAGGCCGTTGTCCTCGCAGAAGCGTATGAAGACCGTGCCCAGCACCCACGCCACCGCGACCTGCGTGACGCGCTCGTCGAGCCACGAGTTCCACGTCGCCCCCGTACGGCCCAGCTTGCGGGCCTTCTCGTACTCGAACCTCAGGCGCGTTCCGACCTCGGTGATCGCCCTCACCTGTTGGCCGAGGTCGGTCTCGACCGCCTTGACCTGCTTCTTCAAGTCCTCTAACAGGGCCTTGCGGTCGATCACTTGTCGTCTCCCTCGCTCAGTTCCCCACCCACGACGGACCGGTGGGCGTTGTTCACCCACGAGTCCGGAAGTTCGATCCACTCGCTCAGGCCGGCCTGATACGGCACCGCCACCTGCCCGAGCCTCGGCTCGCGCGCCGGGTCGCCCTGCGGCACCAGCAGCCACAGCCCGCGCCCGCCCTGCCGAGCGACCTCCGCCAGCCGGTCCAGGACGCCCATCGCGTCGTACCGCGAGAACACGGCCGCGTCCGTCAGGAGCACCGGACCCGAAGCCGCACCCGCCACAGCCCCCGCACCCTCCAGAAGCTCCCGCACCCGAGGCTCCACCGCCCCCCAAGCCGTCCGCGCGTACTCCGCGAACTTCACCGCTCCCCGCGAACCGGGCTCCGCCACATCCGCCTTGAGCAGCGTCCCCCACGTCGGCTTGGTCCCCGGCGGGACGAGCGCGTGCATCGCCTCCAGGAACAGCTCCGTCACCGAGACGACCTCCGCCCCGGTGCGGTCCGCGCGGCCCAACTGCTCCACCGCCGTGCGGGAACGCTCGACCCGCACCGTCAGCACCCGGTAGCCGTCCCGCCGCGCCGACGCCGCCAGGCGTTCCTCCGCACGGACCGCCCCCGCCAGGGTCGGGTCGTCGGAGTACCGCGTTATCGCGCCCACGTCCGTCGTCCGTCGACCGGCGCGCGTCGTCACGTAGCTCGACGCGTTGTCCATCCGGGTCGGCAGGTAGCGCAGCGTCTTCTCGCCCTCGTGGGTCGAGAGGGCCAGGTCGAAACCCGCGTCCCGCAGGGCCTTGGTGAGGGCGCCGCCGAGCGGCAGGTCGTGCGTGACGCCACCCCGGCCGTCGGGGACGACCAGCTTCGGGAAGCGCGCCCGTATCCGCTCGTGGACGGCGTCGGGCGTCAGGCCCGGCTGGAGCCCTTCCCGCATGCCCGGCGTGAGCCGGACCAGGCCCGCCTGCGTCAGCCGCAACGCCCGTACGAGAGACAGGTCGCGCGGGTAGATCTCCAGGCGAGGCGTCGCCGCCGCGTTGAGCGAGGCCGCCGCGGCCAGCTCCACCAGGCGGCGTTCGTCCCACTCGATCGCGCCCGGCGGCGGGGTGAGCGTCGTCAGTTCGCCGAGCACGGTGGCCGCCGTCGGCAGCGTGTCCAGCTTGGCCAGGGCATCGGCCTTCCTGCCCAGCCGCATCGCGTAGTCCAGGAGACCCGGAGCCGTCGGGGTGTCCGGCGGGTCGCCGGGCGTGCCTGCCTCCTCGTCCGCCTCGCGGACGTCCAGTGCGAGCAGGCCCGCGCCCAGGGACTCCTCCGTCGCCCTCCGGTTGGGTATGTGCTGGAACTGGGCGCTCTCCGGGTCGAGTTGCTCGACCTGCACGACCGCACGCACCGCCGCCAGGGCCAGCGCGCGCCGCTGCTCGCGCTCGGCGAGCTGGGTGCCCCGGCGCACCGCCAACGCGTCGGCGATCTCCGCCGCCGAGGCGACCCGGCCCAGGCCCTCCAGCAGCTCGATGATCTCCGCGCGCAGCGCCTGCACCGCCGGGTGCTTCTTCCAGCGCTTGCGTTCCTCCTTCATCAGCCGCGACACCTGGGGCGCCGACTGGCCGATCCGGTCGGCCACGTCCTTCTGGAACGGCCATACCCCGATGTCGGGCAACTCGCCGCGCTCGTCAGGCATGCGCAGCAGGAGGCTCACGGTCTCGACCTTGTCGCGGTTGGCGCCGTTGTTGTTCAGTTCCGGGACGAAGAGCGTGGCCAGGGTGTCCAGGCTTAGTCCGCGCAGGGGCGATCCGGGCCGGGTGCCGGCTGCCTCGCCGGTCGGCGGCGCACCGGCCACGGCGGACTCCGCGCCCGTCACCTGCTCCAGTTCCTCCTTGCTCTCCGCCCGGCCCTTCGGCGTCAGCGGCGACACCGGTGCCGTTCGCAGAAGTTGGCCCCACTCGCGCTGGCGGCGCTGCAACTCGGCGCGGGTCGTTCGAGTCGTACGCGGTGCGCGTCAGCGTGCCGATGAACGGGTCCAGGTAGCCGTCGGTGCCCGCCTCGTAGTCCTTGGCCGGGTAGCCCGCCAACGAGAAGTCGATCAGCACCAGTTCGCGGGTGCGGTTCGGGCGGACGCGGATGGCGATGTTGTCCGGCTTGATGTCGCGGTGCCAGACGCCCTCGCCCTCCAGGAAGTCCACGGCGCCGAAGAGGTAGTCGCCGTACGCCTCCAGCTGGTCCATGGACAGACGGCCCTGTTCGCGCAGTTGGCGCGCGACGGTCTCCTCACGGCGGCGCGTGCGGCTGCCGCCGGACTCGGCCTCCTCGGCCGACTCCTCGCGCTCGTCGCCGACGTACTCCAGGACGAGGACGGTACGGCCGCCGATGCGCAGCGGCTCCGGCTCGACCAGGCGGATCACGCGGGAATCGGGGCGCAGCCGGCCCATCACCTCGGCCTCGCGGGTGAGGATCTCGCCGCGCGCGTCGGTCAGTGCCACCTTCAGCACGGCGAACGTACGGTTCCTGCGGGCCTCCGCCTCTAGGTCGCGGACGAGGAAGGCGCGACTGGTGGAGCCGGTGCCGAGGCGGCGCAGTACCTCCCAACGGCCCGCGAGGACATCGCCCTTGGCCGCCTCCAAGGGGTCCTTCTCGGGCGTCTCGGGGACGGCGGCCGGTGCGGTCAGCGCGTCCTCGACGCACTCCAGCATCTCCAGGAACTCGTCGACCGTGGACAGCCGTTGCTCGGGACGGTACGCGGTGGCCGCCTGCACGAGGTCGTCGATGTCCTCCGACAGATCGTCCACCAGCGAGCTGGGCCGCAGGCCCTCGCCGGCCTCCAGCCGGGCCAGCAACTCGGCCTGGCTCGCGGCCGGGGCCTTGCCGGTCACGAGGAGGTACGTGAGGACGCCGAGTCCGTACACGTCCAGATACACCGGGTCGGCCTTGAGGGCGGTCAACTCGGGGGCGAGGTACGGGTCCGCGTCGTCGGACAGGTGCAGTGCGGACAGCGCCGTGGGTGCGAACCGCGTCATGCCGTGGCCGGTGCCGCGCTGCGTCGCTATCTGCCAGTCGGATATCTGCAGGTGAGGGGTGAGCCAGGCGGCCTCCTCGCCGTTCGCGTCGCCGCGGGGGCGGCGGCCGCGCGGTACGACGTGCACGGAGCGGGCGGCCAGCGCGCGGTGGTAGATGCGGCTGGAGTGGGCCGACCGCATCGTCTCCGCCAGCTGCCGCACCAGTGCCATGCGGCCGAAGACGTCGAGCTTCGCACCGTACTGGAGCAGGTAGTCGTCCAGGCGGAGGGTCCCCGGGTGGTAGTCGAAGATCAGGGCCGGTCCCGCGGAGTGCCCCGAGGGGTCGTACTGCTTGAGCTGGACCACGCCGGGGTGCTTGAAGCGGCGCAGGACCGCCGCCTCGCGCCGTGCCGCGTTCTCCACGGACTGCCGCATGGCGGCGTCGGAGCCGCGCTCACGCAGATAGATGCGCACGCGCGCGGTCTCCGGTAACTCGCTGTGCCGGGCCGAGTAGTCGGCCCAAGTCCGGCCGGTGTCCAACGCCTTGCGTTCGAGGAGATAGGGGCCGACCTTGTACTCGGCGTCGCTGCGCCGGATGCCGACCCGTTCCAGCGCGGCCTTGATCTCGCGGGAGTCGATCGCGGTGATCCGATGGCGTGCGTCGCGCGGCGGCTGCTTCAGCATGGCCACCAGGTCGTCGACCTTGTACACGCCGTTCTGGTCGTGGGCCGTGAGGCGTATGCGCAGGGAGCCCTCGGTGAAGCAGACGGCCTCACCGACCCACACCCGCTTGCCGTTCTGGCCGAGCAGGCCGGCCAGTTCCTTCGCCTTCTTGTTGACCAGGTGCAGCGGATTGCCGTGCGGGGCGCGGCGGCCGCCCGGCGTGATCTGCACCCAGGTGCCGTTCTCATGGGTGACCGAGCCGTGCCAGTTCTTCAGCTCGATCATGTAGACGCCACCAGGGGCGACGACGAGGAGGTCCACCTCGCGGACGTGCCCCGTGGTGGCGGTGAACGTGAAGTTCGACCAGGCACGCCACGGGTCGGAGTCGGGCAGCCTCTCCCGGATGGCCTCCAGCCCCCGGCGCTCGTGCTCGAACTCGGAGTCAGTGACGGTGCTCCACCGGCCGTCCCGCATGCGTTGCCCCCACCTCTTGAACGTCGTGAACGGCCCCCCTGGCCCACTGTCTGCCCGTAACACGCCGGTCAGGCGGTGATGGTTCGGTGAAATGTCGGTGACGGGTCCGGCACCGGAGAAGCCGCGGGTCGAGGAGCTGGGCGGCTTGCGGTGAACCTCGACCCGACCGCCTTCCCCGAGTCTCACCGCGGGACGGCGCCCCAGCTGGGCCCGAGCCCAGGCACAAGGTCGGCACAAGGTCGCCCCCGACGGTCGGCTCCGTGGGCACCGACCGTCGGTCACGACTTCTCGAGTCCCCGCCGAGTGACGGTCAGCGCCAGCCGAGTGCCGGGGCGACGTGGGTGAGGATGCTCTCCAGTACGTGCGTGTTGTAGGCGACGCCGAGCTGGTTGGGCACGGTCAGCAGCAGCGTGTCGGCCTCCTGGATCGCCTCGTCCTCGGCCAGCTGCTTCACCAGGACGTCGGGCTCGGCGGCGTACGTACGGCCGAAGATCGCCCGCGTCTTGGCGTCGATGTTGCCGACGTGGTCGCTACTGTCGCCGTCGCGTCCGAAGTACGCGCGGTCCCGGTCGTCGGTGAGCGCGAAGATGCTCCGCGACACCGAGACGCGCGGCTCGCGCTCCCAGCCCGCCTCGGCCCACGCCTCGCGGAACGCCCGGATCTGTGCCGCCTGCTGCACGTGGAACGGTGCCCCGCCCTCGTCGTCCTTGAGGGTCGAGCTCATCAGGTTCATGCCGAGCTTGGCCGCCCAGGACGCGGTCGCGTTGGAGCTCGCGCCCCACCAGATCCGCTCCCGCAGCCCTTCGGAGTGCGGCTCGATGCGCAGCAGCCCCGGCGGGTTGGCGAACATGGGGCGCGGGTTCGGCTGGGCGAAGCCCTTGCCCTGGAGCACCGTCAGCAGCACCTCGGTGTGCTTGCGGGCCATGTCGCCGTCGGTGTCGCCCTCGCTCGGCTCGTAGCCGAAGTACCGCCATCCGTCGATGACCTGCTCCGGGGATCCACGGCTCACGCCGAGCTGGAGCCTGCCGCCGGAGATGAGATCCGCGGCGCCGGCGTCCTCGGCCATGTACATCGGGTTCTCGTAGCGCATGTCGATCACGCCAGTACCGATCTCGATACGTGACGTCTTCGCGCCGATCGCGGCGAGCAGCGGGAACGGTGAGCCGAGCTGCTGGGCGAAGTGGTGGACCCGGAAGTAGGCGCCGTCGGCACCGAGCTCCTCGGCCGCCACGGCCAGGTCGATGGACTGCAGCAGGGTGTCCGAGGCCGTCGGGGTCTGGGAGTGCGGCGTGTCGGACCAGTGGCCGAAGGAGAGGAATCCGATGCGTTTCATGTCCCGGCAACACCAGGCCGAACTAATTGATTCCTAAACTACCAAGGCGCCGCTACAGGGATGCGACCACTGGGCGCGTCACGCATACGACCGGTCCGTCACACGCCGAGCACGGTCATCGTGCGCTGCTCGAACAGCCACTCCCCGTCGACTCGCACGACCCGGTCCTCGAACTCGGCGACGGCGGCGACACGCGGCGTGCCTCTCTTCGGAGGCGCGACGGACGTGATGACCAGATAGCTCCACACCCTCGCGGTGTTGTCATCGATCTTCGTGATGAGGTGGTTCACCGTGTAGTGCCGGTTGCCGAGCCGCTCGGCCTCGAAGTCGAGCAGCCACTGCGCGAGCGCGTCGCGTCCCTGTGTGACGCCCGTGAAGTTCTCGAGCTTGCCGTCCTCGGTGAACGTCTCGGCGAATCCTCGCAGGTCACCGTGGTCGACGGCGTTCCAGTAACGGGCTGCCAATTCCAGAATGGCGAGCTGGTCCTCGGCGCTGAGCCGCTCGGCGGCACCACTCACGGAATACCTCCCTGGACCTACTCGAAAAGTCTCGGCGCCGTCCCGCTCCCCCGCAAACGGACGGCGGCGAAGAGGAGTGGCACGAGGAGTAGCACAGGGCGAAGCATCGCCGAATCGGGCATAACGTGCCCATAGCGGATGAAGAGCGGGAGCTGGACCCGCCTCCGCGTTCGGCACTCGACCGCTTTCGACCTGGAAAGTAGGTAGGTGAGCATGAATCAGCCTGTGGCGGTCCTGGGCGCGACCGGGGGCCAGGGTGGTGCGGTTGTCCAGGCTCTGCTGGCGGAGGGTGTGCCGGTGCGGGCAGTCGTGCGTTCGCCCCGTTCGGCACGGGCGAGAGCGCTGCAGGAGCGAGGAGTGGACGTGGTGCCCGGCGACCTCGAGGACGCGGACAGCCTCGTTCCCGCCTTCACCGGTGTGCGAGCGGTGTTCGCCGTCACCACGCCGTTCGAGGAAGGAGTGGAGGCCGAGGTCCGGCAGGGCAGATCGATCGTCGCGGCAGCTGTCAGGGCTCAGGTGCCGCACCTGGTCTTCTCGTCGGTGGCCGGAGCCGACCGTGACTCCGGGGTGCCGCACTTCCAGAGCAAGTACCTCATCGAGACGATGATCGGTGAGACGCGACTCCCCTGGACGGTGATCGGGCCCACCTACTTCTTCGACAACATCCGTGGTGACACGGAAAACCTGCTGAACGGCCTTCTTCCCCTTCCGCTGGAGCCGGAGCAGCGCCTTCAGCAGTCGGCCCGGCCGGATCTGGGGGCCTTCGTCGCACACGTGATCAAGAATCCCGAGCCCCATCTGGGCATGCGGATCGAGATCGCCTCCGACGATCCGACTCTGGCGCAGATGGCCGAGGACGTGGCACGCGTTCTGGGACGGTCCGTGCAGCCCGTGACCGTGCCGGTTTCCGACGTCTACGCCTCCAGCGCCGACATGGGTGCGATGTGGGACTTCCTGCACAGCGAGGGGTACCGGGTCGACATTCCGGCCCTCAAGGCGTCGTATCCGTCCGTGCGCTGGACGAGTTTCGCCTCATGGATCGAAGAGGCGTTCACTCACGCATGATCCATCCATCACCGGGAGCAGGAATGTCGGACGACCTTCGGTACAAGATGCTGATGGCGCTCAGCGCGGCGGACCTCGGTGGTCCCGTGTGTGAACAGGTGGCCGAGATCTGTGCCGAGATCGCCGAGCAGCACTGTCGGCAGTTGCATGTGCCGGGCACGGCTCTGGAGAACGTCCCTGAGGTCGTCGTACCGCCCGATGCCAGAAGCAGCCGCTGAGAAACCGGACGAGTGTCCAGATCACCAGGATTCCAGAACACCAGGAGAGTTGAGGACATCATGGGGTCTCCGGCCTTGCAGCCGACCGTCGACGTCAGGCGCGCCTCGGACCGTTTCGCGACGGAGCTGTCGTGGCTCCGCTCCAGGCACTCCTTCTCGTTCTCGGAACACTTCGACCCGAACAACACCCACCACGGGCTGCTGTTGGTGAACAACGACGACGTCGTCACCTCGGGGCAGGGATTCGAGACCCACCCCCACCAGGACATGGAGATCGTGACGTGGGTGCTGCGTGGCTCTCTCGTCCACCAGGACTCGACCGGCCACTCCGGGGTGATCTACCCGGGACTCGCGCAGAGGATGAGCGCCGGGACCGGGATTCTCCACTCCGAGAAGAATGACGCATGGCGCCTGCAGGGCACGGAGAACACCAACGAACCCGTCCACTTCATTCAGATGTGGGTGGCCCCTGACGAATCCCGCATCAAGCCGGGGTACGAACAACTGGAACTGCCCGACGACTTGCTCCGCGGCAAGCTGGCCGTCGTGGCATCCGGAATGGAACGTGACGCCGACGCCACAGCCATTCGCATCAAGAACAAGTACGCGGCATTGCACGTCGCGCGGCTGAGCGAGAACCAAGCCGTCGAGATTCCGGACGCACCGTTCACCCACCTCTTCGTGGCGCGAGGATCGGTGGACATGGAAGAGACCGGGCAGCTCTACGAGGGCGACGCCGTACGCCTCACGGCGACCGGTGGCCAACGCGTCCGGGCCCTCTCCCACGAGACCGAGATCCTGGTCTGGGAGATGCATGCCACCGTGACGGGTTGGTAGCCCCGACGCTCCGCTCCACCCGCGCCTGCGCCCACCGAAGACGGACACCACGCGGCCGGCACGCTGCCTGCTGATCCGCCACCCCCTCCCATCCGGCGCACACAGGTGTCGTGCCCCCTTGCCTCCAGGGGGCACGACACCGCGCCGTTCAGATGTCCCGGAAGATCTCGATCTGCGCCCCGATCGAGTTCAGGCGCTCGGCGAGATCCTCGTAACCCCGGTTGATGACATACACGTTGCGCAGCACGGACGTGCCCTCGGCCGCCATCATCGCCAGCAGCACGACCACCGCGGGACGCAGCGCCGGCGGGCACATCATCTCGGCCGCGCGCCAGCGGGTCGGACCCTCGACCAACACCCGGTGCGGGTCGAGGAGTTGGAGGCGGCCGCCGAGGCGGTTGAGGTCGGTCAGGTAGATCGCGCGGTTGTCGTAGACCCAGTCGTGGATCAGGGTCTGGCCCTGTGCGACCGCCGCGATGGCCGCGAAGAACGGCACGTTGTCGATGTTCAGCCCGGGGAACGGCATCGGGTGGATCTTGTCGATCGGCGCCTCCAGCTTGGAGGGACGTACGGTCAGATCCACCAGCCGCGTACGGCCGTTGTCGGCGAAGTACTCCTTGGTGCGGTCGTGGTCGAGGCCCATCTCCTCCAGGACCGCGAGTTCGATCTCCAGGAACTCGATGGGGACGCGCCGCACCGTCAGCTCCGACTCCGTCACCACCGCGGCGGCCACCAGGCTCATCGCCTCGACCGGGTCCTCGGACGGGGAGTAGTCCACGTCGGCGTCGATGTTCGGGACGCCGTGGACGGTGAGCGTGGTGGTGCCGATGCCCTCGACGCGGACGCCCAGCGCCTCCAGGAAGAAGCAGAGGTCCTGGACCATGTAGTTGGAGGACGCATTGCGGATGACCGTGACGCCGTCGTGGCGGGCGGCGGCCAGCAGCGCGTTCTCGGTGACCGTGTCCCCGCGCTCGGTCAGCACGATCGGACGGCTGGGGCGTACCGAGCGGTCCACCACGGCGTGGTACTGGCCCTCGGTGGCGGCGACCTCCAGGCCGAACCGGCGCAGCGCGATCATGTGCGGCTCGATGGTCCGCGTGCCGAGGTCGCAGCCGCCGGCGTACGGCAGCTTGAACTGGTCCATACGGTGCAGCAGCGGGCCGAGGAACATGATGATGGAGCGCGTGCGTACGGCCGCCTCGGCGTCGATCGACTCGAGCTCCAGCTCGGCCGGCGGCACGATCTCCAGGTCGACCCCGTCGTTGATCCACCGGGTGCGCACGCCGATCGAGCCGAGCACCTCCAGAAGGCGGTACACCTCCTCGATGCGGGCGACGCGGCGCAGCACCGTGCGCCCCTTGTTGAGGAGCGAGGCGCACAGCAGGGCGACGCACGCGTTCTTGCTCGTCTTCACGTCGATGGCACCGGACAGCCGGCGGCCGCCGACCACCCGCAGGTGCATCGGGCCCGCGTAGCCCAGTGAGACGATTTCGCTGTCCAGGGCTTCACCGATTCGGGCGATCATCTCAAGGCTGATGTTTTGGTTGCCGCGCTCGATGCGATTGACGGCGCTCTGGCTGGTGCCGAGCGCCTCCGCGAGCTGGGCCTGTGTCCAGCCCCGGTGCTGTCGCGCGTCACGGATGAGCTTGCCGATACGTACGAGGTAGTCGTCTGACATGAGGGTGAGGCTATCTCAGATATGAGATGGCGCCTCTTGTGGGGTCCGTGTGGGTGACGGGGCGTCAGTCATTCCTGGTGGTACGGGGGTAGTGCCATCCGAGAGGTGTCAGTTCGTCACGCATTTTAGTGCGATGTCATGTGGTGTCGTGTGAAAGGCGGGCATAGCGGCCTTAGGGGAGGAGTGGGGCATTGAGGGGGTGGCTGTCGCGTGAGCGCGTAGGCGGGGCGCCCGTGTGGGCGGGCGGCCGTCTCGCCGCACGGGCCGGGCATGACCATCCCGGCCCCCATGTACTACAGTTATCTCGACATCGAGATATCTGCCGAGGCGCACCACGGCCGCCATCCGGTAAGGGTCACCTAACTTAGCCTTACCTTAGCGGACGGGCTCAAGAGACATGGCGGCAGGATTGCGGTGGAACGCGCACATCAATGAAGGAGACTGTCGTGTCGGCGAACAGCTTCGACGCCCGCAGCACGCTGCAGGTGGGCGACGAGTCGTACGAGATCTTCCGGCTGGACAAGGTGGAGGGCTCGGCCCGGCTGCCGTACAGCCTCAAGGTCCTGTTGGAGAACCTGCTCCGCACGGAGGACGGCGCGAACATCACCGCCGACCACATCCGTGCCCTCGGCAGCTGGGACTCCCAGGCCCAGCCGTCGCAGGAGATCCAGTTCACGCCGGCCCGCGTGATCATGCAGGACTTCACCGGCGTGCCCTGTGTCGTCGACCTCGCCACCATGCGTGAGGCCGTCAAGGAGCTCGGCGGCGACCCGGCGAAGATCAACCCCCTGGCCCCGGCCGAGCTGGTCATCGACCACTCGGTGATCGCCGACAAGTTCGGCACGAACGACGCCTTCAAGGCGAACGTGGAGCTCGAGTACGGCCGCAACAAGGAGCGCTACCAGTTCCTGCGCTGGGGCCAGACCGCCTTCGACGAGTTCAAGGTCGTCCCGCCGGGCACCGGCATCGTCCACCAGGTCAACATCGAGCACCTCGCTCGTGTCGTCATGGTGCGTGACGGCAAGGCGTACCCCGACACCCTGGTCGGCACCGACTCGCACACCACCATGGTCAACGGCCTCGGCGTCCTCGGCTGGGGCGTCGGCGGCATCGAGGCCGAGGCCGCGATGCTCGGCCAGCCGGTGTCGATGCTCATCCCGCGCGTCGTCGGCTTCAAGCTGACCGGTGAGCTCAAGCCCGGCACGACCGCCACCGACCTGGTGCTGACCATCACCGAGATGCTGCGCAAGCACGGTGTGGTCGGCAAGTTCGTCGAGTTCTACGGCGAGGGTGTGGCCGCGACGTCGCTCGCCAACCGCGCCACCATCGGCAACATGTCGCCGGAGTTCGGCTCCACCGCCGCGATCTTCCCGATCGACGACGAGACCCTGAACTACCTGCGCCTGACCGGCCGCTCCGACCAGCAGGTCGCGCTCGTCGAGGCCTACGCCAAGCAGCAGGGCCTCTGGCTGGACCCGGCGGCCGAGCCCGACTTCTCCGAGAAGCTCGAGCTGGACCTGTCGACGGTCGTCCCGTCCATCGCCGGCCCGAAGCGCCCGCAGGACCGCATCGTCCTCGCGAACGCCGCCGAGCAGTTCAAGACGGACGTCCTCAACTACGTCACCACCACCTCCGACGAGGCGGGCGAGGAGTCCTTCCCGGCCTCCGACTCGCCGGCGGTCCACCCCAACGGCGGCCCGTCCAACCCGGTCACGGTCACCGCCCCCGACGGCACGACCTACACCCTGGACCACGGTGCGGTGACGGTCGCGGCCATCACCTCCTGCACCAACACCTCGAACCCGTACGTCATGGTCGCCGCGGCGCTCGTCGCCAAGAAGGCCGTGGAGAAGGGCCTGACCCGCAAGCCGTGGGTCAAGACCACCCTCGCCCCGGGCTCGAAGGTCGTCACCGACTACTTCGAGAAGGCGGGCCTGACCCCGTACCTCGACAAGGTCGGCTTCAACCTCGTCGGCTACGGCTGCACCACCTGCATCGGCAACTCCGGCCCGCTGCCGGACGAGGTCTCCAAGGCCGTCAACGACCACGACCTCGCGGTCACCTCGGTCCTCTCCGGCAACCGGAACTTCGAGGGCCGTATCAACCCCGACGTCAAGATGAACTACCTGGCCTCCCCGCCGCTGGTCGTCGCGTACGCCCTCGCGGGTTCCATGAAGGTGGACATCACCAAGGACGCCCTCGGCATCGACCAGGACGGCAAGCCGGTCTACCTGGCCGACATCTGGCCGACCGAGGCCGAGGTCAACGACGTCGTCGCCAACGCGATCGGCGAGGACATGTTCGCCAAGTCCTACGAGGACGTCTTCGCCGGCGACGCCCAGTGGCAGTCGCTGCCGATCCCGACCGGCAACACCTTCGAGTGGGACGCCGAGTCGACGTACGTCCGCAAGCCCCCGTACTTCGAGGGCATGGGCATGGAGCCGGCCCCGGTCGGCGACATCGCCGGTGCGCGCGTCCTCGCCAAGCTGGGCGACTCGGTCACCACCGACCACATCTCCCCGGCCGGCGCGATCAAGGCCGACACCCCGGCGGGCCAGTACCTCACCGAGCACGGTGTGGAGCGTCGTGACTTCAACTCCTACGGCTCGCGCCGAGGCAACCACGAGGTCATGATCCGCGGCACGTTCGCCAACATCCGCCTGCGCAACCAGATCGCGCCGGGCACCGAGGGCGGCTACACCCGCGACTTCACGCAGGAGGGCGGCCCGGTCGCCTTCATCTACGACGCCTCGCAGAACTACCAGGCCGCCGGCACCCCGCTGGTCGTCCTGGCCGGCAAGGAGTACGGCTCCGGCTCGTCCCGCGACTGGGCCGCCAAGGGCACCGCGCTCCTCGGCGTCAAGGCCGTCATCGCCGAGTCCTACGAGCGCATCCACCGCTCGAACCTCATCGGCATGGGCGTGCTCCCGCTCCAGTTCCCGGAGGGCGCCACGGCCGAGGCCCTCGGCCTGACCGGCGAGGAGACCTTCTCCTTCACCGGCGTCGAGGAGCTCAACAACGGCACCACGCCGCGCACAGTCAAGGTGACGACGGACACGGGCGTCGAGTTCGACGCGGTCGTCCGCATCGACACCCCCGGCGAGGCGGACTACTACCGCAACGGCGGCATCATGCAGTACGTGCTGCGCAACCTGATCCGCAAGTAAGCCTTACGGAACAGCAGTCGAGGGCCGCATCCCCGGTGACGGGGGTGCGGCCCTCGTGCGTGCTGTGTGCCCTCAGCCCAGCAACTCCACCTCCGCCAGCGTCGCCTTCCCGCTCAGGACCAGCCGGTACTCCGTGTACGAGCCCGGGTCGGCGATCGTGAACGCCCGGGTCTGCCGGTTCCAGGCGAACGACTGGCCGGAGCGCCGGTCCAGGGTCTTCCAGGCCGTGCCGTCCGTCGAGCCCTGGAGGGACCAGCCCTGGGGCGCCGTAGTGCGGTCGGTCGACGACGTCAGCGTGTACTGGACCGGCTTCACCGCCCCGCCCACCGGCAGGCTCACGGACGTCACCGTCGCCGCCGTCGCCGACGTGTTGTCGAACAGGGCGCCGGAGCCCTTCAGCACGTCCGCCCGCGGCGTCGGGACCTTGTCGTCCCGGGTGACGGAGACCGGGGCCGCGTTCGCCCCGGTGCCCCAGGTCGAGGGCTTCGAGCCCATGCGGAAGTCCAGGACTCCGCCCTTCGCGAGCAGCGAGTGGGGGAGTGAAGTCGACGTCCAGGCAGTGCCGTTGACCTTCAGGCTCTGCACGTAGACGTTCTTCGCGCTGTTCGCCGGTGCGTTGATCACCAGGTCCTTGCCGTTCTCCAGGTGGACGGTCGCCTTCTTGAACAGCGGGGAGCCGATGGCGTATTCGCCGCTGCCCATCACCAACGGGTAGATGCCGAGCGCGGAGAAGAGGTACCAGGCCGACTGCTCGCCGTTGTCCTCGTCGCCGTGGTAGCCCTGGCCGATCTCGCTGCCCGTGTAGAGGCGGGAGAGCGCCTCGCGGACGCGCTGCTGCGCCTTCCAGGGCTTGCCGGCCGCGTCGTACATGTAGATCACGTGGTGCGCGACCTGGTTGGAGTGGCCGTACATGCCCATCCGTACGTCCCGCGCCTCGGTCATCTCATGGATGACGCCGCCGTACGAGCCCACGAACTCGGGGGAGGCCGTCTCCGGCGTGGCGAAGTACGAGTCCAGCTTGTCGGCCAACGCCCCTCGCCCGCCGTACAGGTTGGCGAGGCCCCGGCTGTCCTGCGGGGCGGTGAAGGCGTAGCCCCAGCCGTTGGTCTCCGTGTAGTCGTAGCCCCACACGCGCGGGTCGTACGAAGCCGAGTCCACGCGCCAGTTGCCCTGCGCGTCCCGGCCCTGGAAGAAGCCGGCCTTCTTGTCGAAGAGGTTCACGTAGTCCCGGGCGCGGTTGCGGAAGTACTGGGACTCCTCCTGGTAGCGCTTCTCGCCCGTCTTCTTGTACAGGGCGTCGCCCATCTGCGCGATGCCGTAGTCGTTGACGTAGCCCTCCATCGCCCAGGACAGGCCCTCGTGCGTGTCGGTGCTGGTGTAGCCGAGGAAGGGTGAGGTCGACATGCCCTTGCGGCCCACGCCCGACGACGGGGGGACGACCGTGGCGTTCTTCAGGGCCGCGTCGTACGCCGCCTTCGCGTCGAAGTGGACGCCCTTGACGTACGCGTCGGCGAACGCGACGTCCGAGGAGGTGCCGGTCATCAGGTCGGCATAGCCGGGGGAGGACCAGCGGGAGGTCCAGCCGCCGTCCTTGTACTGCTGCACGAAACCGTCCACCATCTCGCCTGCCTGACCTGGCGTCAGGAACGAGTACGCCGGCCATGTCGTCCGATAGGTGTCCCAGAAGCCGTTGTTGACGTACACCCTGCCGTCGACGATCTTCGCCCCCGTGTGGGTCGGGGTGTCCGGGGCCGGCATGGGGGAGAAGGGCGAGGCGTACTTGTACGTCGAACCGACCTTCTCGAAGCCCGAGTTGGGGTACAGGTACAGCCGGTAGAGGCTGGAGTACAGGGTGGTCAGCTGGTCCGGGGTCGCGCCCTCGACCTCGACCTTGCCGAGCAGCTTGTCCCAGGCGCTTCGGGCACGGGACTCGACCGTGTCGAACGAGGTGCCGTCGGGGATCTCCTGGCGCAGGTTGTCCTTCGCCTGGTCCACGCCGATCAGCGAGGTCGCCAGGCGCAGGGTGACGGTGTGGTCGGCGCCCGCGGCGAAGCGCATGTAGCCCTTGACGCCGCTCGACGTGCCGTCCGTCACCGGCTTGTCGAAGACGCCGTACACGAAGAGCCGCGTCGCCCCCGTCGACAGGCCCGACTTCACGTCGGAGTAGCCGGTGACGATGCCGTGCTCCTTGTCGAGCGTGAGGCCCGCCTGCTCGGTGACGTTGTCGAACAGCACGCTCGCGTCGGTGCCCGGGTAGGTGAAGCGCAGCGCGGCCGCGTGGTCGGTCGGCGTCATCTCCGCCTTCAGGCCGTTCTCGAACCGCACCCCGTAGTAGTACGGCCGTGCCGTCTCGTTCTCGTGGCGGAAGGCGAGGGCCCGTGCCGCGCGGCCGGTGTCGGGAGTGCCCGACGCGGCGGACGGCATCAGCTGGAAGGTCTGCCGATCGCCCATCCAGGGGCTCGGCTCATGGCTCGCGCTGAACGCCTGGATCGTCGGCAGGTTGGCGTCGTTGTTCGCCCGCGCGTACTCGTACAGCCAGCTCAGCGAGGACGCGTTGGTCACCGGCGTCCAGAAGTTGAAGCCGTGCGGCACCGCGGTCGCCGGGAAGTCGTTGCCGCGCGAGAAGCTGCCGCTGGAGTTGGTGCCGCGGGTGGTCAGCGCGTAGTCGGCGAGGTGGGCCTTGGGCTTCTCGGGCGCGACCGCTTTGATCGCCACGTCGTCGAGCCAGCCGCGGAACTTCGCCGGGCCCTTCGGGGAGTCGTACGCCACCAGGATGCGGTCGACGGTCTTGCCCGCGGCGACCGAACCGATCCGCGAGGCCACGTTGTTCCACTGGTTGACGTACAGCGCCCTGGACGCGCCCTGCCCCTGCGGGGACAGCCGGAAGCCGTGCTGGTCGGTGGCGCCCAGGTCGCTCAGGTAGGTGCCGTCGGTGAAGGCCAGGTCCACGGAGACGTTCGTGGCGTCGTAGTCGCGGTCGCCGTCGGCCATGGACGGGAAGATGCGGTACGACAGCCCGGTGTCCGCGCCGACCGGCACGTTCACGTCGAAGACCTTGTTGTACGAGTACGCTCGCCCGTCCGCCGTGTGCCGCCCGGCGTATCGGAGGGCCCGCTTGCCGGTGAAGCCGGCGCCCGCCTTCGCGGTCGGCGAGCCGCTCGGGCCGCGGTCGACGAGCGAGAGCATGTCCTGCGGGACCGGTCCGCCGCTGCCGCCCGTCGAGAACTGCACGTCGGCCAGTTGCAGGATGTTCGAGGCGCCGTTGTTCCCCGTGACGTCGAGCCGGAAGTGCTGGTATTCGGCGGTGGGTTCGGCGAGGTCGTACGTCTTCGTCTGGAAGCGCTCGGAGAAGGTCTCGCCGGAGCGGCCGTCGACGGTCTTCCAGTCCTTGCCGTCCGTGGAGCCCTGGAGGGTCCAGTCCTTCGGGTCGCGCTCGGCGAAGTCGTTGGCCGAGGTGAGCGCGTACGTCGCCAGCTTGATGGGCTTGTCCAGGTCGAACTCGACCCAGCCGGTGGGCTCGAACGTCAGCCACTTGGTGCCCGGTTCGCCGTCGACGAGGTTCTCCTTCACCTCGCCCGCGCCCGCGTTCTCGCCGCTCGCCCGTACGTCGGTGACGTGGTCGGTGACATTGCCCGGGATGCCGGTGCTGTAGCCGCCGTCGACGCCCGAGGAGCGCGGGGTCCCGTCCGGTCCCGTGTCGACGGTGTTCAGCCAGTCCGGCTGCGGGTCGCCCGTCTCGAAGGAGGACGTGAACGTGCCGCCGTCCGCCGGACCTTCGGCAGGCCGGGCGACCGCCGCCCCCTGCGCGCCCACCGCCATGACGAAGGCGGCCGTCAGCACGACCGCCCTGCCGTATCTGTGCCGAGCTCTCCGCTGCATCGGTCGACACCCTCCCTGAGCTCACGTCGGACAACGTTGTCAACTTCCGTGCGCAGTACTCAGTAGGGCGTCAAGTGGCCAGTGATGTCAAGGGTGTTGGCCGTGGCATTCGAGGGTCTATGTCCGCGGATTTTTCCGGCAACGCGGTCGCGGGGGGTCCGAATGGCCGTGAGGTCTCAACTCGGAAAAGACCGATGGCCAACCTTGCGTTCGATCTTGCTCCGTCGACGGGAAATGGACTATACCTGTCGGCGTTTCCTGCATGACTCTGCACGACCCAGCACGACCCGACCGCGGTGCCGGGGAGGATCCGGTTCACCGCCTGAGTCCTGGAGAAGGCGAGGACTTGAGCATGGGATCCACGTCCGCAGCGAACCACGGTGCCGGGGGCGTCGGCCGCCGTGATCTGATCAAGCGGTCCGCCGCACTCGGTCTGCTCACCGTTCCCACGGCGGGCTTCCTGTCCGCGTGCGCGAGCGGTGGCGGCGGCAGCCAGGACAAGGCCAAGGCCGGCAAGAAGACCGCGAAGAACCCACTCGGCGTCAACGACACCGCACAGATGGAATTCGTGCTGTTCGACGGCGGCTTCGGCAAGGAGTACGCCCAGGACGCCGTGAAGATCTACCAGAAGGACTTCCCCAAGGCGAAGGTGAAGTTCTCCGCGACCCAGAAGATCCAGTCCACCCTCCAGCCCCGGTTCAACCAGGGCAACCCGCCGGACCTCATCGACAACTCCGGTGCCGAGCAGATGGACATGGGCGTCCTGGTCGGCAAGAACCAGCTCGCCGACCTCACCCCGCTGCTCGACGCCCCGTCGTACGACGACCCGAACAAGAAGGTCCGCGACACGCTGCGCCCGGGCATCGTGGAGATGGGCCAGTTCGACGGCAACCCGGTCTGGATCCTCTACTACGCCTACACGGTGTACGGCGTCTGGTACTCGCAGAAGGCCCTGGACTCGCTCGACGAGCAGTACCCGGAGACCTGGGACCAGATGCTCAAGGTCTGCGAGAAGGCCAAGAAGAAGGGCATGGCGGGCTGGACGTACGCGGGCAAGTACCCGTACTACCTCCCCTTCTCGCTCTACCCGATGATCGCCAAGGTCGGCGGCCGCGAGGTCCTGGAGGCCATCGACAACCTGGAGCCGAACGCCTGGAAGCACCCGGCGGTCAAGGCCTGCTTCGAGGCCTACTACGAGCTCTACAAGAAGGGTTACGTCCTCAGGGGCACCCCGGGCCTGGACCACATCCAGTCGCAGACCGCGTGGGCCAAGGTCAAGGCGCTGTTCATCCCGAACGGCTCCTGGGTGGAGAACGAGTCGGCGAACGTCATCCCGAAGGACTTCGACCTCGCGGTCTCCGCGCCCACCGGCATCGACAGCTCCGACAAGATGCCGTTCGGCACCATCTGGGCCTCCGGTGGTGAGCCCTTCGTGGTCCCGGCCAAGGCGAAGAACGGCGCGGGCGGCATGGAGCAGCTGCGCATCATGCTCAGCGAGGCCTCCTCGAAGAACTTCACGTCCAAGGTGAAGTCGCTGACCGCCTTCAACGGCGGCACCACCGGCATCCCGCTCACCCCGGGCCTCAAGTCCGGTGTCGCGGCGCTGGACAAGGCCGGCCAGAACGTGGTGAATCCGCGGATCCAGGACTGGTACGTGCAGCTGGAGAAGGAGAAGATCGGTGTGGCCGGTCTCGGCGAGATGATGGCGGGACGCCTCACCCCGGCCGAGGCCGTCAAGAAGATCCAGGGCTTCGCCGACGAGGCCGCCAAGGACACGTCGATCAAGCACTACAAGCACCAGTAAGCGCCTGTGAGGATCCGTCACCAGCGGCGGCGGCCGTCCGCAGATCGGGGTCGGTAGCAATGCAGCACGGCAAGTACCGGTTCATCGTGGGGTTCCTGGCGGCTCCCCTGGGGCTGTACGCGCTCTTCGTCGTATGGCCGTTCATCCAGTCCATCTACTACTCGTTCACGGACTGGACGGGGCTCAGCCCGGACTTCAAGATGGTCGGGTTCGCCAACTACAGAAGGATGCTCGACGACGAGATCTTCTGGAAGTCGTTGCAGCACAGCCTGCTGTTCGCGTTGCTGCTGCCGCTGGTGACGATCAGTTTCGCCCTGTTCCTCGCCTTCATGATCAATGTGGGCGGGCGGAGAAGGAGGGGCGGCCCGGTGATCTCGGGCGTCCGCGGCTCCTCCTTCTACAAGATCGTGTACTTCTTTCCCCAGGTGCTGTCGATCGCGATCGTCTCGCTGCTGTTCGCGTTCGCGTACAACCCGGACAGCGGCGCGATCAACTCGATCCTGCGCGGGGTCGGGCTCGACAGCATCCAGCCGCTGTGGCTCGGCGATCCGAGTCTGGCCCTGTGGGCCGTGATGGGAGTGCTCGTCTGGTCGACGGTCGGCTTCTTCGTCGTCCTGTTCTCCGCGGGTATGGCCTCCATACCTTCGGATCTGTACGAGGCCGCCCTGCTGGACGGGGCGAACCGTTTCACCACGTTCTTCCGCATCACCCTGCCGCTGCTGTGGGACACCGTGCAGTCCGGCTGGGTCTACATGGGCATTCTCGCCCTGGGCGCCGAGTCGTTCGCGGTCGTGCACATCATGACCGTCGGGCCGGGCGGCCCCGACTACTCGACCACCGTCATGGTCCTGTACGTGTACCAGAAGGCGTTCCGGGACGGTCAGGCCGCCTACGCCACCACCATCGGCGTCGCCCTGCTCGTCGTCACGCTCGCCTTCGCCGCGATCGTGATGCGGCTGGGCCGTCGCGAGCGGCTGGAGTTCTGAAGCGATGAAGACGACCGAGACCCCCGCCCCCGTACCGGCCGAGTCCGGCGACGGTGTGTCCGTCGTGAAGGTCGACGTCCCCGCGGGGCGACGGCCTGCGGGGAAGAAGGAGGGAGGCGTCCTCAACGTCTTCTCGCACGGCATCCTGATCATCTGGGCGTTCATGGTGACCATGCCGCTGCTGTGGGCGGTGATGACGTCCTTCAAGGACGACAGCTCGATCTTCGGCTCGCCCTGGGCGCTGCCGGACAAACTGCACTTCGGCAACTGGGCGCGGGCCTGGACCCAGGCCAACATGAGCGACTACTTCCTCAACACCGTTCTGGTGGTGGGCGGTTCACTCATCGGCACGCTGATACTCGGCTCGATGGCGGCCTACGTCCTCGCCCGCTTCGACTTCCCGGGCAACCGCTTCATCTACTACCTGTTCATCGGCGGCATGAGCTTCCCGATCATGCTGGCGCTGGTCCCGCTGTTCTACGTCGTGAACAACATGGGCCTGCTGAACACGATCCACGGCCTGATCCTCGTCTACATCGCGTACTCGCTGCCGTTCACGGTGTTCTTCCTGACGGCGTTCTTCCGCACGCTGCCCACGTCGGTGGCGGAGGCGGCCTTCGTCGACGGCGCCTCGCACACCCGCACCTTCTTCCAGATCATGCTGCCGATGGCCAAGCCCGGCCTGATCAGCGTGGGCATCTTCAACTTCCTCGGCCAGTGGAACCAGTACATGCTGCCCACGGTCCTCAACACCGACCCCGACAAGCGCGTCCTCACCCAGGGCCTGGTCCAGCTGGCGGTCAGCCAGGGCTACAAGGGCGACTGGTCGGGTCTCTTCGCGGGCCTGGTGATGGCCATGCTGCCGGTGCTGGCCGCGTACATCGTCTTCCAGCGCCAGGTGGTCCAGGGGCTCACCGCGGGTGCGCTGAAGTAGGCGGAGGGCCGGCGGCCGGGGCGTACGGCCGGCAGGCCGGGATTTGCACGCGCACATCACTCCGTGGTCACTCCGGGACGGCACCCGAGCCCGGACGGTGACCCTATGGAGCAGGGAGAGCGATTTCCGTCAAGGACTTGACTGCGGTAACCCGTTCAGCAGAGCTTGGAGTTCACAACTTGTAAGTGGCCCGGGTTCCGCAGGCGTGACCTGGGCCACGGGCGGCATCGTGGCCGCCCGGCCGAGGGCAGGAATGGATGGGTCGATGGAGACTCCGGGGTCGCAGTCGTCGCTGCACCGAGCCAACCTGGAACGAGTCGTGCGGGCCGTGCGGCTGGCCGGGTCGCTCACGCAGGCGGAGATCGCGCGGACGACCGGCCTGTCCGCGGCGACGGTCTCCAACATCGTCCGGGAGCTCAAGGACGGCGGAACCGTCGAGGTCAGGCCCACCTCGGCGGGCGGACGGCGGGCCCGCAGCGTCTCCCTGAGCGGCGACGCCGGCATCGTCATCGGCGTGGACTTCGGCCACACCCACCTGCGCGTCGCGATCGGCAACCTGGCCCACCAGGTGCTCGCCGAGGAGGCCGAGCCCCTCGATGTGGACGCCTCCTCCACGCAGGGCTTCGACCGGGCGGAAGAGCTGGTCAACCGGCTGATCGAGGCGACCGGAGTGGACCGCGCCAAGATCGCGGGCGTCGGGCTCGGCGTCCCCGGGCCCATCGACGTGGAGTCCGGCACCCTGGGCTCCACCGCCATCCTGCCGGGCTGGACCGGCACCAACCCGGCCCAGGAGATGCGCCGCCGGCTGGGCGTGCCCGTGCACGTGGACAACGACGCCAATCTGGGCGCCCTCGGTGAGCTGGTGTGGGGCAGCGGCCGGGGCGTGCGCGACCTGGCGTACATCAAGGTCGCCAGCGGGGTCGGGGCCGGTCTGGTGATCAACGGGAAGATCTACCGCGGGCCCGGCGGCACCGCGGGCGAGATCGGGCACATCACGCTCGACGAGTCGGGCCCGGTCTGCCGCTGCGGCAACCGCGGCTGCCTGGAGACCTTCGCGGCCGCGCGCTACGTGCTCCCGCTGCTCCAGCCCAGTCACGGCGCCGACCTGACGCTGGAGGGCGTCGTACGGCTGGCGCGTGACGGCGACCCGGGCTGCCGCCGGGTGATCGCCGACGTCGGCCGCCACATCGGCAGCGGCGTGGCCAACCTCTGCAACCTGCTGAACCCGAGCCGGGTGGTCCTCGGCGGGGACCTCGCCGAGGCCGGTGAGCTCGTGCTCGGGCCCATCAGGGAGTCCGTCGGCCGCTATGCCATCCCCAGCGCGGCGCGCCGGCTCACCGTTCTGCCCGGGGCTCTCGGGGGCCGCGCGGAGGTCCTCGGGGCGCTCGCCCTCGCGCTCAGCGAGATGGGTGATTCGACCCTTTTGGACGGGACACTGGCCGTGGCCGCGCCTGCCTTCACTTAGAGAACGGATGGCACCGTTGCCATCTCGTTAAGTATTTACTTCTTGACGCCGCACGAGCGGCCGAGTTGACTTCCAGCCACCTCGGCCGCAACGACGCGGCCTCGTCAGGGAGGTTTCTGTAGTGAACACGCGTATGCGTCGTGCCGCCGTTGCCGTTGTCGCTGGTGCGATGGCCGTCTCGCTCGCCGCCTGTGGCAGCGCCAAGCAGTCCGGCGACAAGGCCTCTTCCTCGTCCGCGAAGAAGAAGGGCGACAACATCAAGGTCGGCCTCCTCCTTCCGGAGAACCAGACCGCGCGCTACGAGAAGTTCGACCGCCCGTTGATCGAGAAGAAGGTCAAGGAGCTGACGAACAACAAGGGCCAGGTCGTCTACGCCAACGCCACCCAGGACGCGACCAAGCAGAACGCCCAGGTCGACTCCATGATCACCAACAAGGTGGACGTCCTGATCGTGGACGCGGTCGACGCCAAGGCCATCAAGGGCTCGGTGCAGAAGGCCAAGGACGCGGGCATCCCGGTCGTCGCCTACGACCGCCTGGCGCAGGGCCCGATCGACGCCTACACCTCGTTCGACAACGAGACCGTCGGCAAGACGCAGGGCGAGGCCCTCCTCAAGGCCCTGGGCTCCAAGGCGAAGTCCGGCAAGATCGTCATGATGAACGGCTCCATCACCGACCCGAACGCCGCCCAGTTCAAGAAGGGCGCCCACGAGGTGCTCAAGGGCAAGGTGAACATCGGCAAGGAGTACGACACCAAGGAGTGGAAGCCGGAGAACGCCAACTCCAACATGGAGGCGGCCATTTCCGCGATCGGCAAGAAGAAGATCGTCGGCGTCTACTCCGCCAACGACGGCATGGCCGGCGGTATCATCACCGCCCTCAACGCCGCCGGCATCAAGGTCCCGGTCACCGGCCAGGACGCCGAACTCGCGGGCGTGCAGCGCATCATCGCGGGTGAGCAGTACATGAGCGTCTACAAGCCGTACGCCCCCGAGGCCGCCGCGGCCGGTGAGATGGCCGTCGCGCTCGCCCAGGGCAAGAAGCTGGACTCCGTCGCCAAGGACAAGGTCGACAGCCCGACCACCAAGGCGGTTCCGTCGGTTCTGGTCCCGGTCACCTCGCTGACCAAGGACAACATCAAGGACACCGTCATCAAGGACGGCGTCTACACCGTCGCCGACATCTGCACGGCCAAGTACAAGAAGGCCTGCGACACGCTCGGCCTCAAGTAACCCGACCTCAAGTAACCCGGCCTCGGGCAAGCCGAGTCCGGCTTCACCCAGGCAGCGTCAAGTCCCTTGCCGGTCACGGGGATTCGGTTCACGATCCCCGTAACCCGTCCGGACCGCTGCTCCAGGCTCCTCCGGCGCCCCACTCATCGGACAGCCCCGCAAGCTCGTCGCGGGGCGCCGGACGGAACATCCCCCCAAACTTCTGCACAACCTCCCGCCGGGTCAGGCGGCGAAGGAGTTGGTTCACGTGTCCGCTACGCCCGTGCTGGCGTTGCGCGGGGTCTCGAAGCGATTCGGTGCCGTTCAGGCGCTCACCGACGTAGAGCTTGAGGTCCACGCCGGAGAGGTGGTCGCCCTCGTGGGCGACAACGGCGCCGGAAAGTCCACGCTGGTCAAGACGATCGCCGGCGTGCATCCCATCGATGACGGCGTCATCGAATGGCAGGGCGGGTCCGTCCAGATCAGCAAGCCGCACGACGCCCAGGTCCTGGGCATCGCGACGGTGTACCAGGACCTCGCGCTGTGCGACAACATCGATGTCGTCGGCAACCTCTACCTGGGCCGGGAGATCCGCAAGCGCGGCATCCTGGACGAGGTGGAGATGGAGCGCCGTTCACGCGAACTGCTCACCACGCTGTCGATCCGCATCCCCAGCGTCCGCATCCCGATCGCCTCGCTCTCCGGCGGTCAGCGCCAGACCGTGGCCATCGCCCGCTCCATGCTCGGCGAGCCCAAGCTGGTCATCCTCGACGAGCCCACCGCGGCCCTCGGTGTCGAGCAGACCGCCCAGGTCCTCGACCTCGTGGAGCGGCTGCGCGAGCGCGGCCACGCCGTGATCCTCATCAGCCACAACATGGCCGACGTCAAGGCCGTCGCCGACAAGGTGGCCGTCCTGCGCCTGGGCCGTAACAACGGCGTCTTCGAGGTCAAGTCGACCTCGCAGGAAGAGATCATCTCCGCCATCACGGGCGCTACGGACAACGCCGTGACCCGCCGTGCGGCCCGCAGCAACGGGGAGGCCCAGAAGTGAGCAAGACCGAGAACGCGGCCTCCGTGCCGCAGGAGCACAGCGTGGAGAACCTGGACGCGGCGGCCGGCGCGGCCACCGTCGTCGACCCCCGGCTGCTCGTGCGCGAGCAGGGCTTCGCGGGCTATCTCACCGAGTTCAAGCGCAAGATGAAGGCCGGTGACCTGGGTTCCATCCCGGTCGTCATCGGTCTGGCCATCATCTGGATCATCTTCCAGAGCCTGAACTCCAACTTCCTCACCGCGGGCAACCTGTCCGACATCTCCGTCGCCATGGTCGGCACGGGCATGATCGCCGTCGGCATCGTCTTCGTGCTGCTGCTCGGCGAGATCGACCTGTCGGTCGGCTCGGTCTCCGGTGTCGCGGGCGCCGCCTTCGCGGTGCTCCAGGTCACCAACGGCATGAACGAGATCCTCGCGCTCGTCCTGTCGATCCTCACCGGCACGGTGGCCGGCGCGCTCAACGGTTTCTTCTTCGCGAAGATCGGTGTGCCGGCGTTCGCCGTCACCCTGGCCGGTCTGCTGTTCTGGAACGGCTTCATGCTCAGGATCCTGGGCGACAACGGCACCATCAACCTGGACAGCGACGGCCTGGTCGCCCAGCTGACCAGCTACTACTTCTCCGACGTGGCCGCCGCCTACGGTCTGGCCATCGTCGCGACGGTGCTGTTCTTCCTCAGCTCCTACTTCGGCAACAAGCGGCGCGAGGCCGCGGGCGTGCCGTCCCGGCCGCTGAGCGAGATCATCCTGCGCGCCGTGCTGCTGGGTGTCGTCTCCCTCGTCGTCGCGGCCGTCTACAACCAGTACAAGGGCCTGCCGCTGGCCGTCGTGATCTTCATCGCTGTGCTGCTGGTCACCGACTTCGTGCTGCGCCGCACCACGTACGGCCGTAAGATCTTCGCCCTCGGCGGCAGCGTCGAGGCGTCCCGGCGTGCCGGTATCAACGTGGAGCTGGTCCGGATCTCGGTCTTCGCGATCTCGGGCATGTTCGCGGCGATCGGCGGTCTGTTCATCGCCTCGAAGATCGCGTCCGCCAACCAGGGCGCGGGCAGCGGTGACCTGCTGATGAACGCCATCGCCGCGGCCGTCATCGGCGGTACGTCGCTCTTCGGCGGCCGCGGCCGCACCTGGAACGCCCTGCTCGGCGTCCTGGTGATCGTCTCCATCCAGTACGGCCTCGCCCTGGAGGGCATCGCCTCGCCGGTCCAGTACATGATCACCGGTGGCGTGCTGCTGGCGACCGTGGTCATCGACGCGGTGACCCGCAAGACCCAGAAGACGGCCGGCCGCGCGTAAGCGCTCCGCATACCGTCGCGAACCCGTCCCGTGCCCGGCGCCCATGGAGGCGCCGGGCACGGTCGCGTCATAAGTGGATCCGATCACGTGATCGGAAAGTCCATCCGGGGTACGGCTGTTCGCGTGACCCGAGACCCCCTGCCCGAGCGCGGAGGGCAACATCGGAACATTAGACTCGTCGGACCCGGCAACAGCTCGATCAGTTCTACTGCAAGGAGGCACGGGTGCCGCTGCTGACCCGCATCAGGGGACCGCGCGATCTGGACCGGCTCAGCCAGGAGGAGCTGGCCCAGTTGGCAGAGGAGATCCGCACCTTCCTCGTCGACGCCGTAGCCAAGACCGGTGGCCACCTCGGCCCGAACCTGGGCGTGGTCGAGCTCACCATCGCCATGCACCGGGTCTTCGAGTCACCGAAGGACAAGATCCTCTGGGACACCGGCCACCAGTCCTACGTGCACAAGCTGCTCACCGGGCGGCAGGACTTCTCGAAGCTGAAGCAGAAGGGCGGCCTGTCCGGCTACCCCTCGCAGGCCGAGTCCGAGCACGACGTGATCGAGAACTCGCACGCCTCCACGGTCCTCGGCTGGGCCGACGGCCTCGCCAAGGCCAACGAGTTGCACGACCGGGACGCCCATGTCGTCGCGGTCATCGGTGACGGCGCGCTCACCGGCGGCATGGCCTGGGAGGCGCTGAACAACATCGCCGACGCCAAGGACCGCCCCCTGGTCATCGTCGTCAACGACAACGAGCGGTCGTACGCGCCGACCATCGGCGGCCTCGCCAACCACCTCGCGACCCTGCGCACCACCGACGGGTACGAGCGCTTCCTCGCCCGGACCAAGGAGGTGCTCCTCGAGCGCACCCCGGTCGTCGGCAAGCCGCTGTACGAGACGCTGCACGGCGCCAAGAAGGGCTTCAAGGACTTCATCGCCCCGCAGGGCATGTTCGAGGACCTCGGCCTGAAGTACGTCGGCCCGATCGACGGCCACGACGTCGAGGCGCTGGAGTCGGCGCTGGCCCGCGCCAAGCGGTTCGGCGGCCCGGTGATCGTGCACTGCCTCACCGAGAAGGGCCGCGGCTACCAGCCCGCCCTGCAGGACGAGGCCGACCGCTTCCACGGCATCGGCCCCATCCACCCCGACACGGGCCTGCCGATCAAGGCCTCGGGCGCCGACTGGACCTCCGTCTTCGGCGACGAGATGGTCCGCCTCGGCCATGAACGGGGGGACATCGTCGCGATCACGGCGGCGATGCTGCAGCCGGTCGGCCTGAAGAAGTTCGCCGACGCCTTCCCCGACCGCATCTACGACGTCGGCATCGCCGAGCAGCACGGCGCCGTCTCCGCGGCCGGCCTCGCGACGGGCGGGGTGCACCCCGTCTTCGCCGTGTACGCCACCTTCCTCAACCGCGCCTTCGACCAGGTGCTGATGGACGTGGCCCTGCACAAGTGCGGGGTGACCTTCGTCCTGGACCGGGCCGGCGTCACCGGCACCGACGGCGCCTCCCACAACGGCATGTGGGACATGTCGATCCTCCAGGTCGTGCCGGGCCTCAGGATCGCCGCCCCGCGCGACGCCGACCAGGTGCGCGCCCAGCTGCGCGAGGCCGTCCAGGTCGACGACGCGCCGACCGTGGTGCGCTTCTCGAAGGGCGCCGTCGGTCCCGCCGTACCGGCCGTCGGCCGTGTCGGCGGCATGGACGTGCTGCGCGAGCCCGGCACCGTCACCCCGGACGTGCTGCTGGTCTCCGTGGGCGCCCTCGCGCCGATGTGCCTGGAGGTCGCCGACCTGCTCGACAAGCAGGGCATCACCACCACCGTCGTCGACCCGCGCTGGGTCAAGCCCGTCGACGAGGCCATGGCCCCGCTCGCCGAGCGGCACCGCGTGGTCGTCACCGTCGAGGACAACTCCCGTGTCGGCGGCGTCGGCTCGGCCGTCGCCCAGGCCCTGCGGGACGCGGGCGTCGACGTCCCGCTGCGCGACTTCGGCATCCCGCCGCGCTTCCTCGACCACGCCTCGCGCGCCGAGGTCCTGGCCGAGATCGGGCTGACCGCGCCCGACATCGCCCGCCAGGTCACCGGTCTGGTCGCCAAGCTGGACGGCAGGTTCGACCGCACGGCCGCCGAGGTCGACTCGGTCGAGGCGGCGCGCGACTGACGCGTCCAGGCCTCCACATGGGCCGGTTTCTCCATCCGCAAAGGGTGGTGAAACCGGCCCATCTGCGTGAATCCGACCGCGCCGGGGCATACGTACCACGCCCCCTCTCGATCATGTCGAGGACGCCGAGCGTGGGAGGTAACCCCGTGAGCAGTACCCTCTTCCGGACGAAGAAGGTCGAGCAGTCCATCCTCGACACCGAGGAGCCCGAGCACGCGCTGAAGAAGTCGCTGTCCGCGCTGGACCTGACCGTCTTCGGCGTCGGCGTCATCATCGGCACCGGCATCTTCGTCCTCACCGGCAAGGCCGCCAAGGAGAACGCGGGGCCCGCGGTCGCGCTGTCCTTCGTCGTGGCCGGCATCGTCTGCGCCCTCGCCGCGCTCTGCTATGCCGAGTTCGCCTCGACCGTCCCGGTGGCGGGCTCCGCGTACACCTTCTCGTACGCCTCTCTCGGGGAACTGCCCGCCTGGACCATCGGCTGGGACCTGGTCCTGGAGTTCGCGCTCGGCACGGCGGTGGTCGCCGTCGGCTGGTCCGGTTACGTCCGCTCGCTCCTCGACAACTGGGGCTGGCATCTGCCCGCCTATCTCGCCAGCCGCGACCAGGCCCACGGCTTCGGGTTCGACATCCTCGCCGCCGTACTGGTGCTGGTGCTCACCTGCATCCTCGTCGTCGGCATGAAGCTCTCCGCCCGCGTCACCGAGGTCGTCGTCGCCATCAAGGTGACCGTCGTCCTGATCGTGATCGTGGCCGGCGCCTTCATCGTCAACGCCGACAACTACCGGCCGTTCGTTCCCAAGGCTCAACCGGTGGAGGCGGGTGGCACGCTCAGCGCCCCGCTGATCCAGCTGATGGTCGGCTGGGCGCCGTCCAACTTCGGGGTGATGGGCATCTTCACCGCCGCCTCCGTCGTCTTCTTCGCCTTCATCGGATTCGACGTCGTGGCCACCGCCGCCGAGGAGACCAAGAACCCGCAGCGGGACATGCCGCGCGGCATCCTCGGCTCCCTGCTCATCTGCACCACGCTGTACGTCGCGGTGTCGATCGTCGTCACGGGCATGGAGCACTACAGCAAGCTCTCCGTGGACGCCCCGCTCGCCGACGCGTTCAAGGCCACCGGGTACCCCTGGTTCGCGGGCGTGATCAGCTTCGGCGCCGCGATCGGCCTGACCACGGTCTGCATGATCCTGCTGCTCGGTCAGACCCGGGTGTTCTTCGCGATGAGCCGCGACGGCCTGCTGCCCCGTTTCTTCTCGCACGTCCACCCGCGCTTCAGGACCCCGCACCGGCCGACCATCCTGCTCGGGGTGCTCATCGCGATCATCGCGGGCTTCACCAGCCTGAGCGAACTCGCCGAGCTCGTGAACATCGGCACCCTGTTCGCCTTCGTCGTCGTCGCGCTCGGCGTCATCATCCTGCGCCGCACCCGCCCGGACCTGCACCGCGCCTTCCGCACCCCGTGGGTGCCGTTCCTCCCGATCGTGTCCGTCCTCGCCACGCTCTGGCTGATGCTGAACCTGCCGGCGGAGACCTGGATCCGGTTCGCCATCTGGATGGTGATCGGCTTCGTCGTGTACTTCCTGTACGGCCGCTCGCACAGCCGCCTCGGACGGCACGAGGAGACCACGGTCGAGGAGGTGCGCGGGAACCATCCGCCGGAGGGCAACCGCCCGTAGACCGCCCTCCCCTCGACCCGCTTGTCGTTCCGGCCCCGTATGCCCCGGTTCGGGGCGCGGGGCCGGATAGCGTGCTCACCATGCTCGCCGCGCTGCTCGCCCCACCACGGTCCGCAGCCGCCCGGACGGCGTACTGGACGCGGCTGCTGCCCCTGCTGGCGGCGCTGGCCTGCGTGACCCGTGCCCCGTCGTTCGCCCGGCCGCTGTGGAGTCCGGACGAGGGCTATCTCGCCGTACAGGCCCGGATACTCGCAGGGGGCGGCCGGCTGTACGAGACGGTCGTGGACCGCAAGCCGCCGATCGTGCCGTGGCTGTACGAGGGGGCGTTCGCGGTGTTCGGCTCCGACTCCCTCACCCCGCTGCGCGTCCTCGCGGTCCTCGCCCACCTGCTCACCGCGGCCCTGCTGGCCGGGGTCGCCCGGCGCCGCTGGGGCGACACGTCGGGCCGTACGGCCGGGGTGCTGTACCTGCTGATCTCCGTCGGACTCAACCCCGAGGACGCGCAGGCCGCCACCTTCGAGGTGTTCATACTGCCGGGCACCGCCGCCGCCCTGTGGTGCGCGGACCGCCGCCGCTGGGGCGCGGCCGGGGTGGCCGTCGCCTGCGCCTTCCTCGCCAAGCAGACCGGCGGGGCGGTGCTGGTGCCGGTGCTCTGGCTGCTGCACCGCGGCGGCGCGCCGCGCCTCGCGGGCCTGCGCCTGTGCGCCGGGGTGGCGGTCCCGGTGCTCTGTGCGGCCCTGGTCACCGATCCGGCGGGCTTCGTGTTCTGGACGGTCACGGGATCGGGCACGTACGCCACCTTCAGCGGCTCAGAACTCCACTCGCTCGTAAGGGGGTTGACCAACGCGGCGATCCTGTCCGTGGCCTGCGCGGGGCTGATCCCGCCCCTGGTGCGGGCGCCGCGGGCGGCCCGTGCGGGAGTCGCGGACCTGTGGCTGTGGCTGGCGTCCTCGGTCGTCGCCGTGCTGCTCGGCTTCCACTTCTTCGGCCACTACTTCCTGCAACTCACCCCGGCGGTGGCCCTGTTGGCGACGGCCGCGCTGCGCGGGGCGCCCCGGGAGCGCCGGACGGCCGCCGTCCTGACCTCGGCCTGCTGCTGCGCCTTGTTCCTGACCTGGGGCCTGCTGGCCCCGCGTCCCGAACTCACCCACGCCCAGCGCCTGGCGGCCGCGGTCGCCCACCGCACGTCATCGGCCGACCGTGTGCTGGTGTGGGGCATACACCCGGAGACGTACTGGCTGGCCGCCCGCACCCCGGCCAGCCGCTACCTCACCGCGGGCCTGCTCACCAACTACAGCGGCGGCCGCGACGGCCCGCAGGTCGGCGAGAAGTACGCCGTCCGGGGCGCCTGGCCCGTCTTCCGCGCGGAGATGGCCGCGCACGCCCCGGCCTTGGTGATCGACGACTCCCGCGGAAAGCCGTACGCCCCCACCCGTCTGCCGACGCTGCGCCGCCTGCTGGCGGAGCGATACGAGGCGGTGGGGGAGGTGGACGGGGCCGTGCTGTACGCGCGCGTGGGCGCCGAGCGGGGCGGGGGCACGGCAGGCGGCCCGGTCAGCCGAGCACCGTCCGCGGCCCGGTGACCTCGGCGCCCAGGTCCGTGACCCTGCGGCGCAGTTCGCGGTCGGCCGTGACGACCAGGCGGGGGCGGTCGCCGGCCGTCTCGACCAGCTCGACGATGTAGTCGTCGCCGCTCTTGGGCGCCGACTTCACCTCCACGCCGGGCACGGACTCCACGCCGCGGGCCGCGCCCTCGACGACGAGCACGAGCTCCACGGGGGAGGGGCGGCCGGGCAGGCCGTCGGCCGCCAGCCGGTCCCGCAGCCGCTCGGCGGCCCCCTTCCGGTCCCGCCACCAGCCGTCGGGCACCGACCCGACGACGTTCGCGGCGTCGACGATCACGAGCACCGGGGCTTCTTCGTTCATGTCCCCAGGGTCGCACGGCGCACTGCCGCAGGCGCGTCCATGCGGTGACCATGCCGCGTTCACCGAACGCTCACCTATGATGAGCGCGCTCGGCCGCCCGTACAGAGGTTCGGGGGAGAGGCGGATCCGCCGCGCCGAGGCCAGGGGAGGGGCAGGACACCTTATGCGGACGAGATCCGGGCGCGGCGCCATGCGCGCAAGAGCGGTCGTCGCGACCGACGGCGAGGCGACGCGGTACGCCGCGCAGAACACCGTCGGCGGACGCCGGCTCGTCCTGGGCAAGGACGGCAGGCTGACCGCCTACGCGCGCACCGGCGAGGGAGTGTTGCGCTGGACGGAGCTGCGGCCGGGCGGACCCGACTGGAGCGGGCCCGACTTCTTCCCGGTGGCCGGTCTCACCCATCTGACGGTGGTCCAGGGCGCCGACACCTACGTCCACTTCCTGGGGCGGCGTGAGGTGCCCAGGCCCGAGGGGCCGCCCGCGGTCGACGTCGTGCACGCCGTCCAGTACCAGACCGGCCGCCCGGTCACCGAGTGGCGCTCGCTCGGCAATCCGCACCAGGACCGTGAGAAGGCGGCGCGCTTCGGCGTGCCCGTGGCCGCGGTCAGCGGGTCGGGCCGGGTGCACGTCTTCGCGCGCAACGCCGGCCGCGGTGTGATGCTGCGGAGCGAGGGCCCCACCGGGAAGTGGGAGCCGTGGACGGACCTCAAGGGCAGCGGGGTGCAGGACGGGCTGGCCGCACTCGCCCACGCCTCCGGCCGCATCGAACTCCTCGCGGGTGGCGAGGGGGACGCCATGTGGTGGCGGCAGGGCGATGCCGACGGGGACTTCCGGCAGGAGCAGAACATCCCGCTCCGCGTGGCGCCCGGCACGGTCGCGGCGCTGGCGACCGGGCCCGACCGGACGACGTACTACTGGGCCGATCCGGACCACGGCGGCTTCGTCGCGCACCGGCCCGGCGGGTGGGTGGTCCCGCTCGGCGGCGCTCCGGCCGGAGAGCCGCTCACCGCGCTGCGCGCGACGCTGGACGGCTACGACTGCACCGTGCTGGCCCACCGCGACCTCGACCGGCAGGTCATGCTGGCCGCGTGCGCTACGGAGAACGAGCAGGGTGGCCTGTGGTGGTCGCCGACCGGTGAACGCTCCCTGGGCGCACCGGCGTTGGCGCTGGACGGCTACGGGCGGGTCGTGCTCGCCGTGCTCGACGCGGACGGCGCCCTGCGCATCGCCCGCCAGACCGACGCCCCGGGGCTGTCACTGGCCCCGTCGGTCCGCGTCTGACGGCGGGGTCGGCGTGGGCCTTCGGTAGATCAGTACGCGGGCGCGCCACGGGAGTTCACCACCGTGGCGCGCTTCCGCATCGCTCACGGGGTGGCGCCGCCCTTGGCCGGGGACTTCTTCGCCGACGCGGGAATGGTCTCGTCGCGGCGCAGGGCCTTCCACAGCCGGTTCGCCTGGGGCTGGGCGGCCACGACCCGGTTGGGGTCCTGGGCGTCGTACCGGACCGGGAGCATGATCGTCTCCATGGTCGACGGGTCGACCCCCTGCATGCTGCGGCCGAACTCGGCGAGCTTGGTGAGGGAGGCGAGGCCGGAGTCGGTCGTCAGCGACGCGGTCAGCTGGTCGGCGACGGTGTAGAGCTTGGTGGGGCTGCTCAGCAGGTTCTGCCGCTTGATCTCGGCGAGCAGGGCCATCAGGAACTTCTGCTGGAGTCCGATGCGGCCGAGATCGCTGCCGTCCCCGATGCCGTGCCGGGTGCGGACGAACTGCAGTGCCTGAGTGCCGTTCAGCCGGTGGGTGCCGGCGGTCAGGTTCAGGCCGCTGGAGGAGTCGTGGATGTCCTGGTCGACGGTGACGGGCACGCCGCCTATCGCGTCCACGAGCCCCTTGAACCCGGCGAAGTCGATCTCCACGAAGTGGTCCATCCGCACCCCGGAGATCTTCTCCACCGTCTTGACCACACAGGCCGGACCGGCCATCGAGTAGACGGAGTTGAACATCACGCGCTTCGCCGAGGGCAGCGTGGAGCCGTCCGCCTTGGTGCACTCGGGCCGGGTCACCAGGGTGTCGCGCGGGATGCTCACGGCGATCGCCTGCTGCCGGCCCTCGGGTATGTGGATCACCAGCGCGGTGTCGGAGCGCGCCCCGGACGCCTTGCCCGTGTGCAGGGCGGCGTTCGCGCCCGCGCGTGAATCGGAGCCCAGGACAAGGAGGTTCTGCCCGGACGTGGGCAGCTTCTGGGGCCGGTCGTCGCCGAGGGCCGGGCCGAGGTCGACGCCCTTGATGTTGGAGTTGAGGCTGCTGTACATCCAGTAGCCGGTGCCGCCCGCGGCCAGCACCAGCACGAGGGCTCCCCCCGCGATCCAGCGCAACGCGCGACGGCGGCGGCGCGGCGGTTTGCTCGCGCGGCGGCCCTGGGGCGCACGCCTCGATCCGCGGGTGCCCGATTCCGTAGGAGCCTGCGTCATACCGCGGTCCTCTCTCTCACTCGGTGGCTCGATGCCTGGATGCCTGGATGCCTGGGGGCGTAGGTGGGGCAGGGCGCGAGTGGGGGGAGAGACCGGGCCCGTGCGGCGGTCGAGCGCCGCGGTGTGGCGAACTATAGACCGAATGTCAGATGAGATACGGACGGGCTTTGTTGTCCGTCCGTCACCTCATATTCCGTCCCTCGTCGCCTGAGCGTCTGTTTTGTACCCTCTGTGCGTACAGTTGACAGCTAAATGAATATCTGACAATGATGTGCGCGACCTGTGAAGGTTAAAGCGTTATGTGAGAGTGGCACCGCTGTCGGCACGGTTGTCGGCAGGTGCCGAGTGGTCGCGGATTCGAGCCCGGGGGGGCTCAGAGGGCCCACGACCGCTGGTGTTCACCCGGCCCTGGCCGGGGAAAGAGGGAGGGTGGCTGTGCTGCTGCGTGCGTTGGTCCGCGAAGGGCGGCGGTGTGACGGCCGTATCTGATCACGTCGTCGGGCGCGCCCCGGATGTGGTCGGCACGCTCCCGCGCGAGCGTGCCGCACAGCGGCGCCCCGCGGACACCGGCGCCTCGACCCTCACCGTGGAACACGGCGACGTCTACGTGGTGCCGGGGCTCACCCCGCTCGCGGCCCGGGAGGCCAACCGCTCGGCCCTGTGCGCCCTGCTCGACGCGGCCGGCGTCGGCTACTTCGCCGTCCGCGGCACCGTCGACCACGGCACCGTGGTCGCCGTCGCCGAGGAGGACCGGGAGCGGGTGCTCTCCGTGCTGTTCCGCGGCCTGGGCCAGTACCCCGGACATCTCAGCGTGATCGACCCGGACGCGCCCCGGCCGGCCAAGCCCGTCTCCACGCGCGACCCCAAGGCATGGCGCGAGGTCGCCGAGGCCCGCGTGCTCCGGATCAGCTGGTCGCGCACCGACCCCGGCCGGCATCTGCTGCTCGGGCACGAGTACGGCTGCGCGATCGAGTTCTGGCAGCGGCGCGGCACCCATCTGGTCGCCCCCCGCGCCAACCGCGTGACCTGGGCGGTCGCCGCGGACGGCCCGCATGTGCCGGGCGCCGCCCGGCTGTTCAGCCACTTCGTCTCCGACTGGACCCCGCCGCACCAGGCGCCCGCGCTCGCGACCCGGCCCGAGTTCCTGGTCCCCTGCGCGGACGACATCGACTTCGCCGTCGACGCCGTCTACACCTGGGTCGACGGCGACGACCCCGCCTGGAAGCAGCGCAAGGCCGAGGCGAAGGGCGAGGTCTACCACGCCGAGTCGGCCAGCGACGCCCGCTTCATCAGCCGGGACGAACTGCGGTACTCCGTACGCTCGCTGCACCTGTTCGCGCCCTGGATCCGCAACGTCTACATCGTCACCGACGACCAGGTCCCCGCCTGGCTGCGCGAGGACCTGCCCGGACTGCGGATCGCCACGCACCGGGAGATCTTCCGCGACCCGGCCGACCTGCCCGTGTTCAACTCGCACGCCATCGAGAGCCAGTTGCACCGCATCGAGGGCCTGGCCGAGCACTTCCTGTACTTCAACGACGACATGTTCATGGGCCGCCCGGTCGCGCCCCACGCCTTCTTCACGCCCTCCGGCACCGCGCGCTACTTCCCCTCGCGCAACCGCATCCCGCAGGGCCCGGTCGTCGCCACCGACACCCCGGTCGACGCGGCGTGCAAGAACAACCGCGCCCTGCTGGAGGAGCGCTTCGGCAGGGTGATCACCCAGCCCATGGAGCACATCCCCTACGCCCTGCGCCGCACCGCGATGGAAGAGGCCGAGCGCGACTTCCCCGAGGCCTGGGCGCGCACCTCGGCCAGCAGGTTCCGGGCGATGACCGACCTGTCCCCGACCTCGTCGTTCGCCCTCTACTACGCGGCGCTCACGGGCCGGGCCCAGCCGTCCTCGATGCCCTTCACCTACATCCAGCTCGCCGTGCCGGACCTCGCCGACCGGCTGCGCCGGCTGCTGGAGGGGCGCGACAGGGACAGTTTCTGTCTCAACGACGCCTTCTCGACCCCCGAGGACATCGAGGCCCAGCAGGAGCTGCTGGACGGATTCCTCGACGCCTACTTCCCCACCCCCAGCCCGTACGAACGATGAAGCGGAGTTCATGACGTGCCCGACCCGACGTCGATGAACTCAGCGGTTCACGTCTACAAGAGGTTCGTCCCCCAGCCGGTGCGCTCCGCCGCCTCGACCACCGTGCCCGCCGGCGTGCGGCGCAAGGTCAAGGGGCAGCTCGCGCGCACCCTGCGGCGCCGCGAGGCCCGCCTGCACCGCCGGGCCCTGCGCAGGGTGCGCCGGGCCGGGCTCGGCATGTCCGAGCGCCGGACCACGGCGCCCGACGGCCGTATCGGCCATGTGCACCCCGGTCTCACCGCCGACCTGGCCCGCCGGTTCGATCTCGACCTGGTGACCCAGGCCCTCGACCTCGCCGAGATCCCGTGGTTCGCGGTCCCGGCCCTCGACGACCGGCGGATCTGCCTGGCCGTCGACCAGCGCGACCGGGGCGCGGTCCGGCGCGTGCTGCGCGCGCTCCTCGAGGAGCACACCGGCTACCTGGTCTCCGTCTCGCCCGCCCAGAGCGACACCCGAGAGATCCCGGGCAGCCAGGTGAAGGCATGGAAGCACTACGGCAAGGCCCGGGTGATCCGCCTGACCTGGCTGCGCACCGACCCCACCGAGAACCTGTGGGTGGGCGAGGACCAGGGCATCGAGATCGAGTTCTGGGCGGCCAACACCGACCTGGCCACCGAGCGCCTCATCGGCCCGCGCCCCAACCGGGTCCAGCGCGCCGTGCCCAGCGACGCGGCCGGCATCGAGATCGGCCTCGACCGGCTCTCCGGCTACTGCGACATCGACGGCGACCTGGAGCCCACCATCACGCTGGAGACCTTCGACGTCGTACGGCTCGAGGAGATCGGCTTCCCCGTCGACGCCGTCCTGCTGTGGCAGCACCCCACCCCCTGGGGCGAGGAGCTGCTGCGGGCCGGGCTGCGCTCCCTGCACCAGTACGCGCCCTGGGTCGACGTCGTCCATGTCGTCGCCGAGGCCGAGCCGCCGGCCTGGCTGCGCTCCGGCGAACGGCTCAGCGTGGTGCGCGCACGGCCCGGCGCCGAGTGGTACCTGCACCAACTGCCGGACCTGGCCGAGCACTTCCTGCTGCTGCGCCCCGGCGCCCTGCTCGGCAGGCCGGTCCGGCCCTTCGACTACTTCATGCCCAGCGGCGCGAGCCGCCCCCGGCGCGGCCCCTGGAACGCCGAGGAGTCCTTCGCCCCCTGGACGCGAGCGGCCTACGCCGCCACCGGACGGATCACCGCCCACGGCTACGCGCACGGCCCCCAGCCGCACCGCGTCCAGACCCTGGCCCGGCTGGCCGAGGCGGGCAACCCGCCCCTGGAGGCGGCCGACGCCCAGCGGGCACCCGCCGTCCCCGGCACCCATCCGCTCGACGGCGTGGCCCACCACTACGGCTACGTCGGCGGACTCGCCGACCCCTCCGGCGAGACGTCCGTGGCCCTGCACGCGGCCCTCCCCGCCCTGCGCACCCGCCTCGAACGGCTCCTGGTGCGCCGGGACACCCAGCAGATCCAGCTCCTCGGCCTGGGCACCGACCAGGCGCGCGACCGGCGCGGCGACGCGGCGGTGGCCGGCTTCCTGCACCGCTACTTCCCCGTCCCCAGCGTGTTCGAGCTCGACCACGCCCCGGCCTCCCCGACGTCCGACGAGGCGGTTGATCACCCGTGAGCATCGGCAACCCCGAGGCATCCGCCGCGGTCGGGGCGTACCGCACCCTGGTCCCGGCCGGTCTCAGACAGCGCATCGCCCGCCGCGTCCCCCTCCGGCTGCGCACGGTGCTGAAGCAGCTGCTGCGCCGACTGCACGTCTTCGGCGCCGGCATCCGCCTGTTCCGCGGCGTGCGGGCACGCCGCCGCTGGCCCCAGCTGTCCGGCGGCGGCGAGCGGCTCGTCGCGCTGGCCGGTCCCGGGGCCCGGATCGCGCTCGTACGGCCCACCGTCTCGCCGCTCGGCCTGCGCGAGGCCAACCTCGAACTCGTCGTCACCGCCCTGGAGGAGGCGGGCATCGATTACTTCGCCGTCCGCGGCGCCTCCGATTTCCGCTCCTGCCTCGCCGTCGCCGAGACCGACCGCGACCGCGTCGCCCCGGTCCTCGAGAACCTCGCCGGCCTCGGACCCGTCTATCTGCGCGCCTGCCGCGGGCAGGCTGCCCAGGGCCGGGGGGCGCTGTGCGGGTCGCGGCGCGCCCGGCGCCTCGGCCGGGAGGCGCGCGTGCTGCGCGTCGGCATGGTCTGGAGCGACCCGGCCGGTTCGCTGGTGCTGGGTCTGGAGTACGGCTGCGACGTGGAGTTCTGGCAGCCGGACGAGGGCCGGCTGGTCGCCCCGCGCCCCAACCGCGTCACCGAGGACGTCGCCCCGCACGAGCCCCGGGTCACCGTGCCCATCAGCCGGCTGACCGGCTTCGCGGCCCTGCACACCCGGCGCACCCGGGCGGTACGCACCATCCGGCCCTGCGCCGAACCCCTGCCGGAGGACGTGCGCTTCCCGATCGACGTCGTCTACACCTGGGTCGACGGCAGCGACGCCGCCTGGCAGCAGCGGCGCGCCGCGTACGGCGAGGGCGGCTACCACACCGAGTCCGCCAACGCGGCCCGCTACATCAGCCGCGACGAACTGCGCTACTCCCTGCGCGCGCTGGAGCAGCACGCGCCCTGGGTGCGCCACGTCTACCTGGTGACCGACCGCCAGCGGCCGTCCTGGCTCAACGAGGGCTCCCCGCGGCTGACCGTCGTCGACCACTCCGAGATCTTCGACGACCCGGCGGCGCTGCCCACCTTCAACTCGCACGCCATCGAGAGCCGCCTGCACCACATCAAGGGCCTGGCCGAGCACTTCCTGTACTTCAACGACGACATGTTCCTCGGCAGCCCCGTCACCCCGCAGGACTTCTTCCTCTCCAACGGCATGACCCGCACCTTCTTCTCCCCCTCCCAGGTGCCCCGCTGGGACCTCACCCCCGTCGACCGGCCCGTGGACGCGGCCGGCAAGAACAACCGGCGGCTGGTGCTGGAGCACTTCGGCACCGCGATCGTGCAGAAGCTGCGGCACGCTCCCTACGCGCTGCGCCGCAGTGTGCTGCACGAGATCGAGCGGGAGTACGCGCAGGAGCACCGGCAGACGTCGTACAGCCGCTTCCGCAGCCCCACCGACATCTCGATCCCCTCCTCGCTGTACCACTACCACGCGTATCTGACGGGCCGCGCCGTGCCCTCCCAGATCGACTTCGCCTACCTCGACCTCGCCAAGCCCGAGATCCAGCGCCGGCTGGGCATCCTGCTGGCCCGCCGCGACCGGCAGGCGTTCTGCATCAACGACACCCTCTCCGACGGCCACGACGTGGCACGCCAGACCGCCATGCTCAGCGCGTTCCTCCAGGCCTACTACCCCGTGCCGAGTCCCTTCGAGCGGAAGGAGCGTGAGGTCCGATGAAGATCTCCTTCCTGATCAACAACATCTACGGCATCGGGGGCACCAACCGCACCGTCATCAACCTCGCCGAGGCGCTCTCCGTCCACCACGACGTCGAGATCGTCTCGGTGTTCCGGCGGGCGAACACCACCAAGTTCGACATCTCTCCGCGCGTCACCGTCCGCGCCCTGGTCGACCTGCGGCCCGGCGGCGCCGACCGCGGCGCGCCCGGCAGCGACGAACCCAGCGAAGTGGTGCCGCGCCAGGAGGAGTTCTACGCCCAGTACAGCAGGTTCACCGACGGGCGGATCATCCGCGAACTGCAGCGGACCACCGCGGACGTCGTCGTCGGCACCCGGCCCAGCCTCAACCTCTTCGTCGCGGCCCACACCCGCGACGGCGCCCTGCGCGTCGCCCAGGAGCACATGACCCACCTCGCCATCCCCGCGGCCGTACGCGCCGAGATGGCCCGGGTCTACCCGCGGCTGGACGCGATCACCACCGTCACCGACGCCGACGCCCGCTCCTTCCGCGCCAACAGCCCGATCCCCGGCATCCCCGTGGTCGGCATCCCCAACAGCGTGCCCGAGCCGTCCGTGACGCCGTCCGACTGCACCCGCAAGGTCGTCGTCAGCGCCGGACGCATGCACCGCATCAAGCGGTACGACCTCCTCGTCCGTGCCTTCGCCCAGGCGGCCGAGGAGTTCCCCGACTGGCAGCTGCGCATCTACGGCGACGGCGGCGAGGCCGGCACCCTGCGCGCCCTGGCCACCGAACTCGGCCTGAGCGGGCGGGTGTTGTTCATGGGCGGCTTCTCCCCGATCGAGTCCGAGTGGGCCAAGGGCTCCATCGCCGCCGTCACCTCCAGCGAGGAGTCCTTCGGCATGACGCTGGTGGAGGCGATGCGGTGCGGACTGCCCGTGGTCTCCACCGACTGCCCCGTCGGCCCCCGCGAGATCCTGAGCCACGGCGACGACGGCTTCCTCGTTCCCAACGGCGAGGTGGAGGGCATCGCCTGGGGCCTGCGCCGCCTCATGGCCGACGAGCCGCTGCGCCGCGCCATGGGCGCCGCCGCCCTGCGCAACGCGGCCCGCTTCGACCCGGCGGCCGTGGCCGACCGCTATCTGGACGTCTTCGCCGAGGCCGCCCGGCGCCGCGCCGTCACCGGCCGCGGCTACCGCGCGCCCGCAGGCGCCCGCAAGGAGGGCGCCGAACGCCTCACCGTGCCGCCCGTCTCGCTCGGCATGGCCACCGTCGACGTCACCGCCGACGACGCGGGCTGGCTGCGGCTGGCCGCCCAGGGCCCGGGGGAGGGCCGCCGGCGCTGGCAGTTCGTCCTGCGCCACAAGCCGTCCGACGACGACCCGCGTCCCGACCTCCCCCTGCGCACCTCGCGCAAGGCCCTCGACAACGGCGGCACCCAGTACACGGCCGTCCTCACCCCCACCGCCCTCGACGAACTCGGCGACGGACGCTGGCAGGTGACCATGCGCACCGCCAAGTCGGCCGCCGTCCACATGAAGGCGGGCCTGCGCGACACCCGCGCCCTCATCGACGCCCGCGCCCGGCTCGTCGGCCGCCCGCCCACCGGCTCCGTCGTCTGGAACCTGCCCTACGCCCAGCCCAACGGGCGCCTGATGCTGCGCACGGTGCTGCGCGAACAGCACGCCGAGTGCACCGGCGTCGAGGTCGGCGACGGACGGATCACGCTGCGGGGCGTGCTGTGCGGCGGACGCCGGATCGAGCCGGGCGCCCTGTTCGTCGTCAGCCGGCGCGGACCGCACACGCAGAACGTCACCGTCCCCGTCGAGGTCACCGGCCGCCAGGCGTTCCGGGCGGAGGTGCCCGTACGACGCGTGGTCGACCACCGGCTGGAGCGCTGGGAGGACTGGGACTGGTGGCTGCAGCCCGACCCGCACGACCGGCGCAAGGTGCGCGTGTGCCACCTGCTGGAGGACTTCCCCGACGTCAAGGGCGCCTACGCCTACCCCTCCCTGCCGCTCGTCGGCGACGAGGACTCCGACTTCGCCGTGGTCCACCCGGCCCGTCCGGTGTGGGTACGGCCGTACTGCTCGGCCTCCGGCGCCATGGCGATGAACGTGGTGGACCGATGAAGGCCCCCGCACGACCGACGTGTTCCGCGACGACCCTGGAGCCCCGATGACCGCTACGCCCCGCTCCGTCCTCCACATCGTCGCCCACCACGACGACGACCTGTACTTCATGAACCCCGACCTGGTCCGCGCCCTCCAGGACGGCGACCCGGTCACCACGGTCGTGCTCACCGCGGGCGAGGGCGACGGCGTGAACGTGGACACCGGCGACGCCGGGCGCACCGCCGTCGCCCCCGACTTCGCCCGCTACAGCACCGAACGCGGCTGCGGACTGCGCTCCGCCTACGCCCGCATGGCCACCGGCGACCGCGACCGCCCCTGGCAGCGCGAACCCGTGGACCTCGTACCGGGCTTCACGGCCGAGCGGTTCACCCTCCCCGGCCACTCCGTGTGCCTGTACTTCCTCCAGCTCCACCAGGGTGCCCCCACGCACGGCGGCTCCCGCACCCGGATCCACGACCTGTGGGACGGCGCCCTGCGCACCCAGGCCACCCTCCCCGCGCACGGCAGCACCGTCGGCGAGGTCCAGCACGTCACCCGCGAGCAGGTGATCGCCGCACTGACGGCCCTGCTCGCCCACGTCCGCCCGAGCACCGTACGCACGCTGGACCCGGATCCCGAACACGACGGCGGGAAGCAGGAGTTCGTCTGCTCCGACCACGTCGACCACAGCACCACCGCCCAGTTCGCGCTGGCCGCCCTGACACGGCACCGGGAGGCCGGCCACAACCCGGTCGTCGAGCACTACCGCGCCTACGCCAACCGCTTCTGGGGCCAGAACCTCGACTCGGCCGCGCTGACGGAGAAGGCCGAGTACCTGGCGACGTACGCCGGACTCGACGCGCCCGCCGTCTGCCCGCACGGCACCTGCGAACGGTGCGGCGACCGCCAGCTCGGCCCGAACCCCTACCGCAGCACGCATATGAGGAGCACCGCCTACCGCTACTCACCGGCCACCGGTTGGCTGCGCCTGGGCCCGGGCGGCCGGCTCAACGCCTTCGCCGTGCTGGCAGGCCGGCTCGCGTTCTGGACCGAGACGGCTGCGGCCAGTGGTGAGTGGAAGGGGCCGTTCGTCCTCGGCGACGGCTGGCTGAGCCCCACGCTCGCGGTCACCGGGCTGCCGGGCGGCCCCGCCGAACTGGTGGGCCTGCGCCGTCAGCACGTGGTCGGCAGCGGGGTGACCGTCGACGTCGTGCACACCGTGCAGGACCCCGGCGGCAACGGGTTCGCCGGCTGGCAGACGCTGCAGAACCCGGACTGGACCCACGGCGACGGCCGCCGCCAGCGCGAGGCGGGCGTGCCCTCGGCCGCCGTGGACGCGGCGGGCCGGCTGTACGTCTTCGTCCGGGACTTCGCCCAGGGCATCAGCATGCGCCGCCGGGAGGCGAACGGCGCCTGGCTGCCCTGGGAGCACATCGGCGGGCGCTTCGTGCAGGACGCGGGCACCACTCTGGTGACCGAGCGCGGAACCGTCGAACTGTACGTGCCCGGCAAGAAGACGGTGTGGCGCTGGCATCAGACCGAGCCCGGCGGCCCGCTCCTCCTCGACGACACCCTGCAGACGGGCCGGCCCGCCACCGGCGGCGTCACCGCCGTGGACTCGGGCGACGGCCGCACCTGCCTCTACTTCCGGGAGGCCGGCACCCAGCAGGTCATGGCCTACCGCCAGCACGCCGACGGCCGCTGGCCGGGATCCGGCGCCGGACTCGGCGGCCACGGCGGCACCGGCCCGGTGGCCGGTCTGTGGGCACCCGAGCGCGGCGCCCGCGAGGCCTACCTGGCGCACCGCGGCAGCCGCGGCCGGCTCGTCGTCTCCCTGCCCGACCGGAGCAAGGACGTCTCCGGCACCCACTGGCGCGAGTCCGGCGAGATGGTCACGCACGCCCCGGCGATGGCGTACGACGCGGCCGGCGCGGTGGTGGTCGCGGTCATCGGCACGGACGGCCGGCTGCATGTCCGCCGCCAGCTGACGCCCGCGGTGGGCGGCCCGCTGGGCCCCTGGCGCACCTGACGGCGCGGCGACGGGAACACGAAAGAGGGCCTCCGCGCGGAGGCCCTCTTCCTGCGTCGTCAGGACGTGTTACGCCGGGACGCTCGCCAGCCCCTGCTCCAGGAACCGCTTGCCGTTCACGCGCTCCGACACGCCCTCGCGGTCCAGGTACGGCGTGATGCCGCCCAGGTGGAAGGGCCAGCCGGCGCCGGTGATCAGGCAGAGGTCGATGTCCTGGGCCTCGGCGACGACACCCTCGTCGAGCATGAGCCCGATCTCCTGGGCGACGGCGTCGAGCACGCGGTCCCGGACCTGCTCCTCGGTCAGGACGGCATCGCCCTGCTTCAGGAGCGCGGCGACCTCGGGGTCGAGCTCCGGCTTGCCGCTGTCGTAGACGTAGAAGCCGCGCTTGCCCGCGTCGACGACCGCCTTGAGGTTCGGGGAGACCTCGAAGCGGTCGGGGAAGGCCCGGTTGAGGGTCTCCGAGACGTGCAGACCGATCGCGGGACCGACCAGCTCGAGGAGGACCAGCGGCGACATCGGCAGACCGAGCGGCTCGATGGCCTTCTCGGCGACCTCGACCGGGGTGCCCTCGTCGATGACGTTCTGGATCTCGCCCATGAAGCGGGTGAGGATGCGGTTCACGACGAACGCCGGGGCGTCCTTGGTGAGGACCGCGGTCTTCTTCAGCTTCTTGGCGACGGCGAACGCCGTGGCCAGCGAGGCGTCGTCCGTCTGCTCGCCGCGCACGATCTCGAGCAGCGGGAGGATCGCGACCGGGTTGAAGAAGTGGAAGCCGACGACCCGCTCGGGGTGCTTCAGCTTCGACGCCATCTCCGACACCGAGAGCGAGGAGGTGTTGGTGGCGAGGATCGCGTGCGCCGGGGCGACCGCCTCGACCTCGGCGAACACCTGCTGCTTGACGCCGATCTCCTCGAAGACGGCCTCGATGACGAAGTCGGCGTCCGCGAAGCCCTCGGCCTTGTCCAGGACACCGGTGACCAGCGCCTTGAGGCGGTTGGCCTTGTCCTGGTTGATACGGCCCTTGCCGAGCAGCTTGTCGATCTCGGCGTGGACGTAGCCCACACCCTTGTCGACGCGCTCCTGGTCGATGTCGGTCAGGACGACCGGCACCTCCAGGCGGCGCAGGAAGAGCAGCGCGAGCTGGCTGGCCATCAGACCGGCGCCGACGACGCCGACCTTGGTGACCGGGCGGGCCAGCGACTTGTCGGGGGCACCGGCAGGACGCTTGCCGCGCTTCTGGACGAGGTTGAACGCGTAGATGCCCGCGCGCAGTTCGCCGCCCATGATGAGGTCGGCGAGCGCCTTGTCCTCGGCGTCGTAGCCCTGCTGGAGGTCGCCGTTCTTCGCCGCGGCGATGATGTCCAGCGCGCGGTAGGCGGCCGGGGCCGCGCCGTGCACCTTGGAGTCGGCGATGAAGCGGCCCTTGGCGACGGCCTGGTCCCATGCCTCGCCGCGGTCGACGACCGGGCGCTCGACCTCGGTGTCGCCGCTGAGGACGTTCGCCGTCCAGATCAGCGACTGCTCCAGGAAGTCGGCACCCTCGAACAGCGCGTCGGCGATGCCGAGTTCGAAGACCTGCTTGCCCTTGAGCTGCTTGTTCTGGTTCAGGCTGTTCTCGATGATGACCGAGACGGCCTTGTCGGCGCCGATCAGGTTCGGCAGCAGTGTGCAGCCGCCCCAGCCGGGGACCAGGCCGAGGAAGACCTCGGGCAGCGAGAACGCCGGGAGCGCCTTGGAGACGGTCCGGTAGGTGCAGTGCAGACCGACCTCGACGCCGCCGCCCATCGCGGCACCGTTGTAGTACGCGAAGGTCGGGACCGCGAGGCCCGCGAGGCGCTTGAAGACCTCGTGGCCGCCCCTGCCGATGGCGAGCGCGTGGTCGTGCTCCTTGAGGATCTCCACGCCCTTGAGGTCGGCGCCGACCGCGAAGATGAACGGCTTGCCGGTGATGCCGACGCCGACGATCTCACCGGCCGCGGCCTCCGCCTCGACCTGGTCGATCGCCTTGTCCAGGTTCGCGAGCGAACCCGGGCCGAAGGTGGTCGGCTTGGTGTGGTCGAAGCCGTTGTCGAGCGTGATGAGCGCGAAGCGCCCGGCGCCGAACGGCAGGTCGAGGTGGCGGACGTGCGCGGACGTCACGACCTCGTCGGGGAAGAGTTCCGAAGCCTGCTTCAGAAGCTCGGTGGTGGTGCTCACTTGTCCCCCTCGAAGTGCGGGTTCTCCCAGATGACCGTCGCGCCCATGCCGAAGCCGACGCACATGGTGGTCAGGCCGTAGCGGACGTGCGGCTGCTCCTCGAACTGGCGGGCCAGCTGCGTCATCAGACGCACGCCGGAGGAGGCCAGCGGGTGACCGAAGGCGATGGCGCCACCGTACTGGTTGACGCGCGCGTCGTCGTCGGCGATGCCGTAGTGGTCGAGGAAGGCCAGGACCTGGACGGCGAAGGCCTCGTTGACCTCGAAGAGACCGATGTCCTCGATGGACAGGCCCGCCTGGGCGAGCGCCTTCTCGGTCGCCGGGATCGGGCCGTAGCCCATGACCTCCGGCTCGACACCCGCGAAGGAGTACGAGACGAGGCGCATCTTGACCGGCAGGTTGTTCTCGCGGGCGAAGTCCTCGCTCGCGATGATCGACGCGGTGGCACCGTCGTTGAGACCGGCGGCGTTACCGGCGGTGACGCGACCGTGCACACGGAACGGCGTCTTCAGACCCGCGAGGCTCTCCAGGGTCGTACCCGGGCGCATCGGCTCGTCGGCCGTGACCAGGCCCCAACCGGTCTCGCCGGCCTCGGGGTTGGTGCGGCGGACCGAGATCGGCACCAGGTCCTGCTGGATCTTGCCGTCGGCGTACGCCTTCGCGGCCTTTTCCTGCGAGCGCACGGCGTACTCGTCGGCGCGCTCCTTGGTGATGTGCGGGTAGCGGTCGTGCAGGTTCTCCGCGGTCATGCCCATGAACAGGGCGGACTCGTCGACCAGCTTCTCGCTCACGAACCGCGGGTTCGGGTCGACGCCCTCGCCCATGGGGTGGCGGCCCATGTGCTCGACGCCACCGGCGATGACGGCGTCGTACGCACCGAAGGCGATGGAGCCCGCGGTGGTGGTGACGGCGGTCAGAGCGCCCGCGCACATGCGGTCGATGGAGTAGCCGGGGACCGACTGCGGCAGACCCGCGAGGATTCCGGCGGTACGGCCCAGGGTCAGGCCCTGGTCACCGATCTGCGTGGTCGCGGCGATGGCGACCTCGTCGATCTTCTTCGGGTCGAGACCGGGGTTGCGGCGCAGCAGCTCCCGGATCGCCTTCACGACCAGGTCGTCGGCGCGGGTCTCGTGGTAGATGCCCTTCGGGCCCGCCTTGCCGAACGGGGTGCGGACGCCGTCGACGAAAACGACGTCCCTGACGGTACGAGGCACGATGGCTCTCCTCCAGGGTGCGGGATGGCACTGCTGCGACGCGCAGGCACAAGTGCAAGCACAAGTGCTGAGCGCGCGCTCAGGCTCATGCTACTTGTCGGTAACGTAGCTGCACACCCCTACCCCGGGGAGCGGCGAAGGTCACATCAAGGGACCCGCGCTCCAAGGGGGGCGCGGGTCCGTGTGCCGACGGGGGTGCCTAGGCGTCCTTGGCCGCCAGCGCGGTGACGAGCAGCGGCGTCACCAGCTCCACCTGCCAGGGCCGAGCGCCGTAGCCCACCAGGGCGGCGGCGACGGCTTCCGGGTCGGCGGACGGCGGTTCCCAGCACACGCGCCGCACCGTGTCCGGAGCGATCAGGTTCTCCTGCGGCATGGCGAGCTGCTCGGCCAGTGCCGACACCGCGGCGCGGGCCGCCGAGAGCCGGGCCGCGGCCGCGGGGTCCTTGTCGGCCCAGGCGCGCGGCGGCGGGGGTCCCGTGACGGGCTGACCGGGCTGCGGCAGCGCGGACTCCGTCAGTGCCTTGGCGCGGTCCACCGCGGCCTGCCACTGCTCCAGCTGGCGGCGCCCCATCCGGTGGCCGAAGCCGTTCAGCGCGGCGAGCGCGTGCACGTTGGACGGCACGGACAGCGCTGCCTCGACGATGGCGGCGTCCCCGAGCACCTTGCCCGGCGACACGTCGCGCCGCTGGGCGATCCGGTCCCGCGTCTGCCACAGCTCCCGCACCACGCCGAGCTGCCGGCGCCGGCGCACCTTGTGCATGCCGGACGTACGGCGCCAGGGGTCCTTGCGGGGCTCCGGCGGCGGGGCCGAGGCGATCGCGGCGAACTCCTGCAGGGCCCACTCCAGCTTGCCCTGCCGGTCCAGCTCCTTCTCCAGCGCGTCCCGCAGATCGACGAGGAGCTCGACGTCCAGGGTGGCGTAGCGCAGCCAGGGCTCGGGCAGCGGCCGGGTCGACCAGTCGACGGCGGAGTGGCCCTTCTCCAGGACGAAGCCGAGGACGTTCTCGACCATCGCGCCGAGGCCGACCCGCGGGAATCCGGCGAGCCGCCCCGCCAGCTCCGTGTCGAACAGGCGGCTGGGCACCATGCCTATCTCGCGCAGGCAGGGCAGATCCTGGGTGGCGGCGTGCAGCACCCACTCCACGCCGGACAGCGCCTCGTGCAGGCCGGAGAGGTCGGGGCAGGCGACGGGGTCGATGAGCGCGCTGCCCGCGCCCTCGCGGCGCAGCTGCACGAGGTAGGCGCGCTGGCCGTAGCGGTAACCGGAGGCGCGCTCGGCGTCGACGGCGACGGGGCCGGAGCCGGCGGCGAAGGCGGCGATCACCTCGGCCAGCGCGGCCTCGTCGGCGATCACGGGCGGGATGCCCTCACGGGGTTCGAGCAGCGGGACCGGCACTCCTGTCGCAGGAGATCCGCCGTCGTCCGGAGGGGTACCTCCGGGGGTGCGCAGTGGCAGGTCGGCTGCGGTCTCTTGGGCGTCGGTCACATGTCAAGGGTATCTGTGTGTGGACAGCACCCGTCGACGGAACGTTCCGCCGACGGGGGTCCGAGGTCGTAAACCAGTCAGGTCGGTGAAATGGCAACGAGCCAGGTCCGTGAAATGACCTGCTCATGATCGGTGTTCAGTGGATGATTCCGGTCCGCAGCGCGACGGCGACCATGCCGGCGCGGTCACCGGTGCCGAGCTTGCGGGCGATGCGGGCGAGGTGGCTCTTGACGGTCAGGGCGGACAGGCCCATCGAGACGCCGATCGCCTTGTTCGACTGGCCCTCCGCGACCAGGCGCAGCACCTCGACCTCGCGGCCGGACAGCTCGCGGTAGCCACCCGGGTGGCTCGGGGTACCCGGGGGGCGGCGGTGCATACGGGCGGCGGCGGAGCCGATGGGGGCGGCGCCGGGTCGGGTGGGGAGCCCGATGTTCGTACGGGTGCCGGTGACGACGTAGCCCTTGACCCCGCCGGCCAGGGCGTTGCGCACGGCACCGATGTCGTCGGCCGCGGACAGCGCCAGCCCGTTGGGCCAGCCCGCGGCACGGGTCTCGGACAGAAGGGTCAGGCCGGAGCCGTCGGGCAGGTGGACGTCGGCGACGCAGATGTCGCGGGGGTTGCCGATGCGGGGACGAGCCTCCGCGATGGACGAGGCTTCGATGACATCGCGCACACCGAGCGCCCACAGATGGCGGGTGACGGTGGAGCGGACGCGCGGGTCGGCCACGACCACCATGGCGGTCGGCTTGTTCGGGCGGTAGGCGACCAGGCTTGCGGGCTGCTCGAGGAGAACGGACACCAGGCCTCCTGGGGGGCGGGTCGGGGGGCCGGCTCTGGGGATGAAGCCGGGGCGAACCGTGCTTTCAAGGTCACAGTCGTCTTCGGCACCAAACCCGTCCGCCTTTAGAGAATGATCACGATCTGGTGAGTACTTATCCGAGCAATTCGGACACGCGATCGATCATCCGAAGATCGAATCGGTTCGAGCGAGTGCACATGTCGGTTCGAGCGCGTGCGCTTACGGGATCGAAAGTGGCCGTATCGACAAAGAGATGGTCAATGGTTGGTGATCGATCCGGCGGGCGTGCGTGTCAGCGGGACTGCGGTCCCCTGCGCTGCGGCAGAGTCACCACCGACGCGTCACCCGGCGCCGCCGGCGGCAGACCCGCGACCTGAGCCAGCAGGTCGCACCAGGCCGCCAGGTGGGCCGCGGTGTCCGGCACGCCGCCCAGGCCCTCGCGCGGCGTCCAGGACGCACGGATCTCGATCTGCGACGCGGCGGGGCGCGCGGCCAGCCCGCCGAAGTAGTGCGAGCTCGCGCGCGTGACCGTGCCGCTCGGCTCGCCGTACGACAGCCCGCGCGTCTGGAGCGCGCCCGTCAGCCACGACCAGCACACCTCGGGCAGCAGCGGATCGGCCGCCATCTCCGCCTCCAGCTCCGCGCGCACCAGCGTCACGAGCCGGAAGGCGCCGTGCCACGCGTCGTGCCCGTCGGGCTCGTGCAGCAGGATCAGACGCCCGTCGGCCAGGTCCTGGTCGCCGTCGACGACCACCGCCTCCAGCGCGTACGCGAAGGGGGCCAGCCGCTTGGGGGCCGGTGTCGGATCCACCTCGATCTGCGGCCGCAGCCGCGCGGTCCTGAGCGCCTCGACCGCGGCCCGGAACGCCGGAGGTGCCGAACTGTCCGTATGCCGGTCCGCCTTCCCCGTCTCCTTCGCGTCGTCCATCCCGCCAGCGCCGTCCGACAGTCGTCCCTGAGCCGCAGCCATGCGGGGAAGATTAAGGGGAACGGTGGCTTCGCGCAGGGAGAGACACCCTTAACGGCGCGGGTATGGGCGCGGGCGGTCCGGCTCGCGTGTCGTGCGAGACTTTTCGTCGTGAGTGCCAACGGAAGCCCTTCGGGCCAGCAGCCGACAGCGACGTACGACAGCGCCTTCCTCAAGGCGTGCCGGCGCGAGCCCGTACCGCACACCCCGGTGTGGTTCATGCGCCAGGCCGGCCGCTCCCTGCCCGAGTACCGCAAGGTGCGCGAGGGCATCCCGATGCTCGAGTCCTGCACGCGCCCCGAGCTGGTCACCGAGATCACGCTCCAGCCCGTGCGCCGGCACGGCGTGGACGCGGCGGTCTACTACAGCGACATCGTCGTACCGCTCAAGGCCATCGGGGTCGACCTCGACATCAAGCCCGGTGTCGGCCCGGTCGTCGAGCGCCCGATCCGTACCCGCGCCGACCTCGCCCAGCTGCGCGACCTCACGCCCGAGGACGTCTCCTACGTCACCGAGGCCATCGGCATGCTCACGCGCGAGCTCGGCGCGACCCCGCTGATCGGCTTCGCCGGCGCCCCGTTCACGCTGGCCAGCTATCTGATCGAGGGCGGTCCCTCGCGCACGTACGAGAACGCCAAGGCGATGATGTACGGCGACCCCGAGCTGTGGGCCGACCTGCTCGACCGCCTCGCCGACATCACGGCCGCCTTCCTCAAGGTGCAGATCGAGGCGGGTGCGAGCGCCGTCCAGCTCTTCGACTCCTGGGCCGGCGCCCTGGCCCCCGTCGACTATCGCCGCTCGGTGCTGCCCGCCTCCGCCAAGGTCTTCGAGGCCGTCGCCGGGTACGGCGTCCCGCGCATCCACTTCGGTGTCGGCACCGGTGAGCTGCTCGGCCTCATGGGCGAGGCCGGCGCGGACGTCGTCGGCGTCGACTGGCGCGTCCCGCTGGACGAGGCCGCCCGCCGCGTCGGCCCCGGCAAGGCGCTCCAGGGCAACCTCGACTCGACCGTCCTGTTCGCCGGCACCGAGGCCGTCGAGGCCAAGACCCGCGAGGTCCTGGACGCGGCCGCCGGCCTGGAGGGCCACGTCTTCAACCTCGGCCACGGCGTCATGCCGAACACCGACCCCGATGCGCTGACCCGCCTCACCGAGTACGTCCACACGCAGACCGCCCGCTGACTCACCACGTGTGCCGGGGCCGGGCCCGCCTGCCGAACAGCAGGCGGCGCGGTTCCGGCGGGGGCGGGGTGCCGGGCTTGAGCGGCCAGGCGATCAGCATGCCGACGACGAAGCCGACGACGTGCGCCGCGTACGCCACCGTTCCGGTGCCGGAGACGCCGTGGCCGGACGAGTACACCGCCTGCAGCCCGAACCAGAAGCCCAGCACCAGCCAGGCGGGCAGCCGCAGCGGCAGGAAGACCAGGAACGGGACCAGCACCCAGACCCGGGCCCGCGGATACAGCACCAGATAGGCGCCCAGCACTCCGGCGATCGCCCCGGACGCGCCGATCAGCGGGTCGCCCGAGTCGGCGTTGAGCAGCGCGAAGCCGTAGCCCGCCGCGTAGCCGCAGACGACGTAGAAGAGGAAGTACCGGATGTGGCCCATCCGGTCCTCCACGTTGTTGCCGAAGATCAGCAGGAAGAGCATGTTGCCGAGCAGGTGCAGCCAGCCGCCGTGCACGAACATCGCCGTGAAGACCGACAGCGGCGGCGACTTGGCGTAGGCGGCCGGGCCCACCACACAGCCCGGTCCGTGCGGGCCCACCCCGGTGCCACCGGTCGGGACCAGCCGGGGCATCTGATGGTGGATCAACTCACGGGGGACGGCCGCGTAGTGGTCCATGAAGGCCTGGAGATGGCACAACTGGGCAAGGTGGCCCGCTCCCGCCACGGAACCGCCCATGCCGGGCGTGGCCAGGAAGACGAGGACGTTGGCGGCGATGAGTGCGTACGTCACCCACGGGGTGCGTCGTACCGGGTTGATGTCATGGACGGGGATGACCACACAGGAGTAGTGCCCGCGATCCGGCGATCGAACCGGTGAACGCCGAGGGGCGCGTGCGCGTATGTCTCCTCGACCGACGCGGCTCCGCAACCGACGTGAGGACCAGGCCATGAACGACCGAGTCACTCCTGCGATGCAGGCCCTGCCCGACGGCGAGGCGGAGATCTCCCTTGTCGTGCGGCTCCCTTGGGAGGACGTCGCACGGCTCGGCCAGGAGGCGGGACGGCTCGCCTCGCAGAGGCAGCGGCCGGTGACGCTCGACGAGGCCGTCAGCCACCGGCTGCGGTCCAACCGGGCGTCCGCCGCCCACGCCAAGCCGGCCGGGGAGCAGCCGGCGGCCGTGACGTCCAGCACGTCGCTGACCTCGCTGCCGAGGATCAGCGGGACGGCGTAGGCACTCCCGGGCGACCTGGGTGATCTGAGTGACCTGGGCGACCTGGGCGGCGCGCCGGGCGCCCTGGCGTCACCCGGCCTCGCGCACCTTTGCCGTCGCCTTGCGGGCCGCCACCAGCACCGGGTCCCACACGGGGGAGAACGGCGGGGCGTAGCCCAGGTCCAGGGCGGTCATCTCCTCCACCGTCATCCGCGCGGTCAGCGCCACGGCGGCGATGTCGACCCGCTTGCCCGCGCCCTCCCGGCCGACGATCTGGACGCCGAGGAGGCGGCCCGTGCGGCGCTCGGCGAGCATCTTCACGGTCATGGGGGAGGCGCCGGGGTAGTAGCCCGCCCGGCTGGTCGACTCGATCGTGACCGTCTCGTACTGCAGGCCGACCCGGCGCGCGTCCTTCTCGCGCAGGCCGGTGCGCGCGATCTCGAGCTCGCAGACCTTGCTCACCGCCGTGCCGACCACGCCCGGGAAGGTGGCGTAACCGCCGCCGATGTTGGTGCCGATGACCTGGCCGTGCTTGTTGGCGTGGGTGCCGAGGGCGATGTGCCGCTCCTGTCCGGAGACCAGGTCGAGGACCTCGACGCAGTCGCCGCCGGCCCAGATGTTCTCGTGCCCGCGCACCCGCATCGCGCGGTCGGTGAGCAGCCCGCCGTACCGGCCGAGCGGGAGGTCCGCGGCCCGTGCGAGGGCGGTCTCGGGTCGTACGCCGATGCCCAGCACTACCACGTCCGCCGGGTACTCGGCGTCCTCCGTGGCCACCGCGCGCACGCGCCCGTCCGGCCCGACGAGCAGCTTGGTGACCTCGGCGTCGTCGACCATCGTGATGCCCATGCCCTCCATGGCGCGGCGCACCAGGCGGCCCATGTCGGGGTCGAGCGTGGACATCGGCTCCGAGGCGCGGTTGACGACCGTCACCTCGTAGCCGCGCCGGAGGAGCGCCTCCGCCATCTCGACGCCGATGTAGCCCGCCCCGACGACGACCGCCCGACGCCCGTCGGTGCGCGCCAGGCTGTCCAGCAGGGCCTGGCCGTCGTCGACGGTCTGCACGCCGTGTACCCCGGGGGCGTCCATGCCCGGCAGGTCCGGACGGACGGGGCGGGCGCCGGTGGCGATCACGAGATCGTCGTACGACGTCCAGGACTCGGCACCGGAATCGACGTCACGCGCGCGTACCCGCTGCCGGTCCACGTCGATCTCCGTGACCTCGGTGCACAGCCGTACGTCGATGCCCCGCGCGCGGTGCTCCTCGGGCGAGCGCGCGATCAGCTCCTCCCGGTCCGGGACGTCACCGCCGACCCAGTACGGGACGCCGCACGCGGAGTAGGAGGTGAAGTGGCCGCGCTCGAACGCCACGATCTCCAGCTCGCCGGGGTCCCGCATCCGGCGCGCCTGCGACGCCGCGGACATCCCCGCGGCGTCGCCACCGATCACGACGAGTCGTTTCATGCCGATGCCCATGTGAACACGCTACGGGCACAGGGCATTTCAGTCCGTCCGGCCCTCCTCGGCGCTGGGCTGGGGTCGGGGGTACGGCTGGATGGTGGGCGTGGACGTGGGGGCGGGAGCGGATGCGGAGGGGGCGCGGCGCGTCAGGCGGGGGCGTACGACCCGCAGCCACAGCAGCGCGAGGAGGGCCGCCAGCGCGGCGAAGGGGGCTACGGCGCCCAGGACCAGGGCTATCCAGCGCAGCATGGTGACGAAGGCGTGCCAGCCGCCGGACACCGCGTCCAGGAAACTCGGGTCGTCGTCCTTCGCGGCCTTCTTCACCGGCGTTTCGGACAGGGTGAGGGTGATGGTGGCCAGGTCGGTGCGGTCCTTCAGGGACGCCTGCTGGGCGAGCAGCGCTTCCAGGTCGGCCTCGCGGTGGCTCAACTCCCCTTCCAGCGTGACCACGTCACCGAGCTTGGTCGCCCGGTCCATCAGCGCGCGGATCCGGGCCACGCTCGCCCGCTGCGACTTGATGCGGCTCTCCACGTCCACGACCTGGTCGGTGACGTCCGTGGCCTTGGCGGTGCGGCTGATCAGCTTGCCCGCGCCCTGGAGGTCGGTGAGGACCTTGTCGTACGCGGAGCCGGGGACGCGCAGGACGATGCGGGTGCGCTCGTGGCCGTCGGAGTCGCGGAGGGTGTTCTCGTCGCCGACGTAGCCGCCCGCGTCCTCGGCCGCGGCACGGGCGTCGTCCAGCGCCGTGGGGACGTCCTTGACCCGCACCCTCAGGGAGGCGGTGCGGATGATGCTGCTCGTGGTGAGCCGGGGCGCCTTGGCGGCCTTGCCGTCGCCTGCCCTGCCGCCGCCCGGCATGCCGCCGCCGGCGCTGCCCGCCCCTTCCTGGGCGGCCGGCCCCGCGGCGGCCTTGTCGGAGCTGGTGCCCCCGGAGTCGGCGCTGCTGCACCCGGCGAGAGCGAGCGAGGCGGCGAGCAGGGTCCCGGCCAGGGCCCGGGCGGGTCGTACGGAATGTCGTGCGCGCATGGTGGCGGTACCCCCAGAGGTCGTGACGACTGACGTTCTTTCGACGCGCGACCCGCCCCGAACGTTGGCCGAAAACGGTCCCGATGCGGTCACGGTCCGGACTCACGGCGGACACCGCGGACACGGCGGATACGGCGACGCAGCGGCGCCGGTGCGGGGCGAGCCGGGCTGTCGGTCCGGTTTGAGAGAGTGGGGGCATGAGCGCAGAGGGCAGCAGCATGGGGCACGTCGTCGTCATCGGGGCCGGTGTCGCGGGGCTGGCCGCCGCGCATCGGCTGCTCGGGCGCGGGGCGAGCGTGACCGTGCTGGAGGCGTCCGACCGGGTCGGCGGCAAGCTGCTGCCCGGCGAGGTCGCGGGGGTGCGCGTCGACCTGGGGGCCGAGTCGATGCTCGCCCGGCGCCCCGAGGCCGTGGCTCTCGCGCGTGAGGTGGGCCTGGCCGAGCGTCTTCAGCCGCCGGGCACCGCGACGGCGTCGATCTGGACCCGCGGTGCCCTGCGCCCGATGCCCAAGGGGCATGTGATGGGCGTCCCCGGCACCGCCGCCGCCCTCACCGGCGTCCTCTCCGACGAGGGGCTCGCCCGCATCGAGCGCGACGCCGACCTGCCGCGCACGGAGGTCGGGGACGACGTGGCCGTGGGGGAGTACGTGGCGGCCCGCCTCGGCCGCGAGGTCGTCGACCGTCTGGTCGAGCCCCTCCTGGGCGGGGTCTACGCGGGCGACGCGTACCGCATCTCGATGCGCTCGGCCGTTCCCCAGCTCTTCGAGGCCGCGCAGGCCCACGACTCGCTCACGGAGGCGGTCCGCGCCATCCAGGAGAAGGCGGCCGCCCGGCAGCTGACCGGCCCGGTCTTCATGGGCATCGAGGGCGGTGTGAGCCAACTCCCGCTCGCGGTCGCCGAGTCGGTGCGGGCCCGTGGGGGCGAGATCCTGACCGGGGCGCCGGTGACGGAGCTGCGCAGGACGGCGCAGCCGCAGGGCGCCGGCTGGCGGATCGTCGCCGGGAGCCGCGTGCTGCGGGCCGACGCCGTCGTCGTCGCGCTGCCCGCAGCGGCCGCCGCCGGTCTCCTGCGCCCCGAGGCGCCCGCCGCCGCAGCCGAACTCGCCGCCGTCGAGTACGCCTCCATGGCCCTGGTCACCCTCGCCTACCGCCGCGCCGGCCTCGACCTCCCGCAGGGCAGCGGCTTCCTCGTCCCGCCCGTCGACGGACGCACGATCAAGGCGTCGACCTTCGCCTCCCAGAAGTGGGGCTGGATCGCCGACCAGGACCCGGACGTGGTCGTGCTGCGCACCTCCGTGGGGCGGTACGGCGAGACGGAGATCCTCGGCCGCGGGGACGCCGACCTGGTGGACGTCTCGCGCCGCGACCTGCGCGCGGCCACCGGCCTCGACAGCGCGCCCCTCGAAACCCGCGTCACCCGCTGGACCGACGGCCTGCCCCAGTACCCCGTCGGCCACCACGCGCGCGTGGCCCGCATCCGCGAGCACGTCGCCAAGCTGCCGGGCCTCGCGGTCTGCGGCGCCGTGTACGACGGCGTCGGCATCCCGGCGTGCATCGCGAGCGCGTATGCGGCGGTGGATCAGCTCGGCGGTGACCTGGAGGGAGTGGAGGAACTCACGGCCCACCCGGTGCAGAGTCTGCACGGCGGAGCGGGAGAATAGGGACCATGAGTGACGACGCCTCCACCACCGCGACCCCCGAGTCCGGCAGGATCCCGAACAAGGGCAAGCTGGCCAAGGACCTCAACGAGGTCATCCGCTACACCCTGTGGTCGGTCTTCAAGCTGAAGGACGTGCTGCCCGAGGACCGCTCCGGCTACGCCGACGAGGTCCAGGAGCTGTTCGACCAGCTCGCCGCCAAGGGCGTGACCATCCGCGGCACGTACGACGTCTCCGGCCTGCGCGCCGACGCCGACGTCATGATCTGGTGGCACGCCGAGACGAGCGACCAGCTCCAGGAGGCGTACAACCTCTTCCGTCGCACGAAGCTGGGCCGCGCGCTGGAGCCGGTCTGGTCGAACATGGCGCTGCACCGCCCGGCCGAGTTCAACCGCGCGCACATCCCGGCGTTCCTCGCCGACGAGACGCCGCGCGACTACGTCAGCGTCTACCCCTTCGTGCGCTCCTACGACTGGTACCTGCTGCCGGACGAGGACCGCCGCCGCATGCTGGCCGACCACGGCAAGATGGCCCGCGGCTACCCGGACGTGCGCGCCAACACGGTCGCCTCGTTCTCGCTGGGCGACTACGAGTGGATCCTCGCCTTCGAGGCCGACGAGCTGTACCGCATCGTCGACCTCATGCGCCACCTGCGTGCCTCCGAGGCCCGCCGGCACGTCCGCGAGGAGGTCCCGTTCTACACGGGCCGCCGCAAGGACATCGGGGACCTCGTCGCGGGCCTCGCCTGACCAGTCTGCTCAGCCCGACCAGTCCTGCGGCTCGGCCTGCTCAGCCCCGTTCGGCCTTGCCCTTCATCGAATCCCGCAGGGCCTGCCGGTCGTCGGCGCCACCCGGTGCCTTCGTATCCGCATTCGGATCCGCCTTCGCATCCGTCGTCGGCTTCGTCTTCGGTTCCGGCTTCGGCTCCGGGTGGGGTGAGCAGGTCGCGCGCCGCACCGGGAGGCGTCCCTCCAGCAGGTACGCCTCCAGGTGCGCGTTGACGCACTGGTTCGGGCCGCCCGCGATGCCGTGCGTCCCGGCGTCCCGCTCGGTCACCAGGACCGAACCGCCCAACCGCCGGTTCATCTCCAGAGCTCCGTCGTACGGCGTGGCCGCGTCCCGCTCGGCCGCCAGGATCAGCGTCGGAGGCAGCTCACCGGGCGCGGTGCGGACGTCGAGGGGCTGCTGCCGGGGCGCCGGCCAGTAGGCGCACGGCAGGTTCATCCAGACGTTGTCCCAGGTCTCGAAGGGCGCCACGCGCGCGAGCCGCGTGTTGTCGCGGTCCCACACCTTCCAGTCCGTCGGCCAGGGGGCGTCGTTGCACTCGACGGCGGTGTAGACCGCGCTGCTGTTCTCGGCGTCGGTGGCCGTCTCCGGGCTCGGCGAGGCGAGCCGCACCAGCGGCTCCGCGTCGCCCTTCAGGTACGCCGACAGTGCCTCGGCGCGGTTCGGCCAGAGGTCGTCGTAGTACCCGGCCGCCAGGAACGCGCCCTGCAGCTGCTCGGGCCCGACCTTGCCGCCCGCGGGCTTCCTGGCCAGCCGCGACCGTGCCGTGTCGTAGGAGTGCTGCACCTTGGCGGCCGTGTCGCCGAGCCCGTACACGTCGTGGTGCCGGGCGACCCACTCGCGAAAGTCCGTCCAGCGGCTCTCGAAGACGGCCGACTGCTCCAGGTTGTTGCGGTACCAGATCTGCGCGGGGTCCGGGTTCACCGCCGAGTCCAGCACCATCCGCCGCACGTGCGAGGGGAACAGCGTCGCGTACACGGCCCCGAAGTAGGTGCCGTACGAGGCCCCCATGAAGGTCAGCTTCTCCTCGTGCAGCGCGGCGCGCAGGACGTCCAGGTCGCGGGCGTTGTTGAGCGAGTTGTAGTACTGCAGTGCCTTTCCGGACCGCTCGGCGCAGCCGCGCGTGTAGGCCTTCGCCTCCGCGATGCGCTTCTTCTTGTACGCCTCGGAGGGGTGCGTCGGCGCCTGGGAGGGCGCCTTGAAGAAGTTCTTCGGGTCCTTGCAGGACAGCGGCGCCGAGCGGCCCACCCCGCGCGGGGCATAGCCGACGAGGTCGTACGAGGCCGCGATCCGCTTCCACTCGGCCACCCGGCCGACCAGCGGGAACTCCATGCTGGAGGCGCCCGGACCGCCCGGGTTGTAGACGAGGGCACCCTGGCGGGGCACCCTGCGCTTGCTGTTGCGCGGGTCCGTGTGGGTGGCCCGCACCCGGCTGACGGTCAGTTCGATCTGCTTGCCCCGCGGCCTCGTGTAGTCCAGCGGGACGGACACCGTGCCGCACTCGAGGATGTCCGACGGCTGATCGTCCGGGCACGTGCCGAAGTCGATGCCGGCGGCGCGGGCGCGCTCGGCGGCCACCGCGGTGCCGCGCACCTCGGCCGCCGCCCGCAGGGCAGCCGGCGTGTCCGGTGCGCTGCCCGCCGAGGCGGCGGTGAGGGTGGTCAGGAGCAAGGACCCGGCGGCCGAGTAGAGGGCGGCAGCTCTCATCGCATATCCCTTCGGTGCACGCTGGCGACAAAAGGGATGGTTCGTCCGGCGGTTGACGAAGGCAAGCACCGCCCGCCGGTGTCGGCGTCAATACTCCCTGTGCGCCCCCTGGGAGTGCGCTCACTCCCGCCAGGGCTGGTCGCGGTGTGTGAGGGCCGCGCGCAGTTCGGGCTCGCCGATCGCGCGGATGCCGCGTACGGCGACGGAGGTGAGGTACGTACGGTCGTCGCCGTCACCGGTGGTGCGCCGCGTCAGCGCGCCGAGCAGCCGCTGCCCGGCGGGGGAGGCCCAGCGCGCGTACGGCTGCACCTCGACGCGGGTGATCGCGAGACAGCTCAGGGTCAGGGTGAGCGGGAGCGTGAACCACAGGGCCACCAGGTGGCGCGGCATCTCGGTCTGAGCGGGCATCAGCAGCGCCGCCACGCCCAGCGCGGCCACGCCCACGGCGGCGGCCCGCACCTGGCGGATCCCGGACGCCACGGTCGTACGAGCCCCGTCGGGCACCGCCAGGCCCGCCCGCACCAGTCCCTCGGCGAGACGCCGCACGGCGTCCGCGCCCGCCGCGGCCGCTCGCACCGGCGCTATCCGGGACTGCCCCTCCGGTCCGATCGCCCCTATCACCGACCGCTCCATGTCGTCCCGGCCGCGCGGGTCGACGACGGTCGCCCAGCCGGTGTGCGCGAGCAGCAGCCGCCGCTGCCGCGCCATGGAGACCATGGTGAGCTCGGCCACGCGCGCGGGGCCGCCCGACAGGAACGCCGCCTCGTACAGCGTCAGATCGTGCTCGCGGCCCGCGGCCGGGGCGCCGGTGTCGACGGCTGCCGCGCGTACGGCGGCCAGACACAGTCGCGTACACGCCGTACCGGCGACCGCCCAGGCCAGCAGCAGGAGAAGGACCCAGAACATGACGCGTTTCTATGCCAGCGGTCTGGGAAACGCCATGCCTTGTTCAGCATCCGGACGGAGTGTTGCCGGTATGTGACGTTCCGTATTTTGCGGCTAAACCGCCGCCGCTCTCGCGGACGTGGTTGCTCGCCGCGGGGGTTGGCCAATTAGTTGGTTGCGGTATCGGGTCGCCTTCTTGGGCTCGGCGCCGTTTCAAGGTTGCTGTGGGGGCGGGCTGAACGCCGCCGGTGGCAGTGGGTAGCTCGGCGACGCGGACGGGGTCACCGGGATCGCCGCACTCGGATCGACGGCGGGCACGGGGGAGTTGGCCGCCGACGGGGCGCCGGTTGCCGCCAACTCCCTTGCCAGCGCGGCGAAGTCGACGTATCCCGTGGCCTCCAGGACCTTGATGTGGTCCAGCACGGTGTCGTTGGCGTCGTCGGCGAGGTCGCGCACCAGGGAGTTCTGGGTGCTCGCCCGTATCTGGGCGACCACCGGAAAGACCCTGCCGTGCGCCAGCCGCACGATACCCACGAACTCGCGGTCGAAGTCCCGTCCGCGCGCCGCGCGGAGGCTCGCGAGCCACTGCTTCTGCTGCGGAGTGGGCTCGTTGGGCAGCGCGAGACCGAGCCGGGACGCCACGTCGCGCACATGCGCGTCCAGGGACGTGTGGCCGTCGACGAGATGCCGCCCGGCGGTGCGTACGGCCTCGGTGGTGCCCCTTTGCTCCGCCAATTCACCGGCGGGCAGCTCCCACAGCCCGGCCAGCCGGACCTTGGTGACGAAGTCCCGGTCCTGCGGGGAAAGCGGACCGTACGGCGTCGCCACGGTCGGGGCGTTCAGCACGTCCGCACCGGCCGACCCGGAGCGGTCGGCGTACGACCAGATCGGGAAGAGCAGCGCGACGACGGTGGCCGCCATGCCGGTGACGAGGATCCCGGTACCGCTGAAGATGCCTCGGCCCTTGATCGGGGGACGCGGTCGCATGGTGCCTCCTGCTTGCGGCACCGCACGCAAGGGTGCTGTCGAATGGGTGCGGGATGGGCATCGTACTGCGCGGTGCGCGTGCCCTGACGGCGCCCGTCATGTCCTCCCGGCAGCACCCGTCACCCCCTCCGCGCCAGCGCCCTCCGTGCCGCTCGGGCGACCCGGACGACCGGCCGCCGGGAACGCGGCATCGGCCCCGACCGGTCCAGCCACCACTCCCGCAACTCCCGCCGTACGGCCGCGTCCTGGGGCCGCCCCTCGGCCAGCAGGCGCCCGGCGAAGTCCAGCGCGTCCCGTCGGTATCCCCCGGTCATCGGCTGCCCCTGCGCGTACCGGAGGAACATCGGCCGGTATCCCTCGCCCAGGATCTCCGGCAGCTCGGGTGCGACCTGGGCCACCACCTGCGCCCGCTTCACGGTGAGCGCCCGCGCCTGTACGCCCATCCGCACCCGGTCGAACCCCTCGGGCACGGGCGTGCCGGCCACCAGCGCGGACAGCACCGCGGCCTGCGCGAGACCGAGCCGCTCCCTGACGGTCTCGGTGACCGTCTCCGTGGCCGTCTCGGCGGCTGCTTCAGCGGCGGGTGGCTGGGGCGGCGGGGCGACCGGCCGCGGCGCGGGGTCGTCGTCGACGCGTCGGAGCGCGGCGCCCGCCGCGACCGCCTCCCGAATGGCCGCTGTCTCCCGTATCAACTCCCTTTCCACCTCGGCCGGTTCGGGGAAGTTGTCGTCCCGCTCCAGCAGGACCCCGGGCGGTGCGACGCGAGCGGCGAGGTCGGTCAGGATGTCGAGGACCGGCTGCGGGACGGGGTGGGCGTGACTGTCGTGCCATACGCCCTCACGCTCGACGCCGCCCGCGACATGCACGTACGCCAGGGCCTCCAGGGGCAGTTCGGCGAGCGCCTTGGCCGGGTCCTCGCCCCGGTTGACGTGGTTGGTGTGCAGGTTGGCCACGTCGATCAGAAGCCGCACCCCGGTCCGCTCGACCAGCTCGTACAGGAACTGCCCCTCCGTCATCTCCTCTCCCGGCCAGGAGATCAGCGCGGCGATGTTCTCCAGCGCGAGCGGCACGGGCAGCGCGTCCTGCGCGATGCGCACGTTCGCGCACAGCACGTCGAGGGCGTCCCGGGTGCGCGGCACGGGCAGCAGGTGGCCCGCCTCCAGGCGCGGGGAGGCGGTCAGCGGCCCGCCGGCCCGCACGAAGGCGATGTGCTCGGTGACCAGCGGCGCGCCGAGCGCCGTCGCCCGCTCGGCGAGGGCCGTCAGCCGCCCCGCGTCGGGCCGGTCCGCGCCGCCGAGACCGAGGGAGACGCCGTGCGGGACCACGGTGACCCCGCGCTCGCGCAGGCGCAGCAACGACGCGGGAAGGTGCCCGGGGCACACGTTCTCCGCGACGACCTCGACCCAGTCGATGCCCGGCATCCGCTCCACCGCGTCCGCGGTCTCCGGCCGCCAGCCGATCCCCGTCCCCAGTCCCCGCATGACCGTTCCCCCTCCGTCAGGTGACCGGGGTATCGCCCCGGCGCCCGGGCCCGAACCTCGCTCACCGCACCTTCAGAGCAAGATTTGAGGTTCCCTCGGACCGGCGCGCGCATGGTTAATCGCGCGAGGTGAGTGATCTGCGTCACGATTGGCCGCTTCCCCGTGATGTTCGCCCCTCGGGGCGCGCTGGAGGGGTGGGGCATGTGTGTGACAGGTGTGCCTCAAGTGACCTTTTCCTGTGGCCTGCTTCGGCCTATTTGGGGTGGATTCTTCGTGAGTCGTCGTACGACACGTGCGTATAGACCGTTGAGCATGAAACGGCGGGCCTGGCTGACGCTGGGCGCGGTGGTCCTGGGGGGCGGCGGCGTGGTGACCTACGCGGTGGCCAGCCCCTCCGGCGATGGTGGCCGGCCCAAGCGGCCGGTGAAGGTCTACGACCTCGCGCTGAAGGGCACCGCGGCCGACAAGCGCGAGCTGTCGCGCACGGACACCGAGCAGTTCTCGATGCTCGGTGTCTCCTGGACGGGCGCCGCCACGCGGCTCCACGGCACCGCGCAGGTGAGCACTCGCAGCAGCGACAGCGGCCAGTGGAGCGCCTGGCACGACCTGGAGGTGAACGCCGACCCGGTGGAGCATCCCGGCCCCGGTATGCGCGGCTCGTCCGAGCCGATGTGGGTCGGTGCCTCCGACGGCGTCCAGGTCCGGGTCGTCCGCAAGGACGGCACGACCGGCGCGCTGCCCAAGGGACTTGAGGTCAACCTGGTCGACCCGGGCGTGGTGACCGACGCCGAGACGAAGACCGGCGGCAGCGGGTCCGAGCCCGCCGCGTTCGCCGCCGACGTGACCCCGGGCGCCACGGACAGTACGTCCGCCGACCCGGCCGCACCGAGCGACTCCGCGTCCGCCGCGCCGACGGACGCAGCGACCGACACCACGTCCGCCGACCCGACCGCCTCGGGCTCCGCGGCCCCGTCGGACAGCGCGTCCGCGAGCCCCTCGGACAGCGCGCCGTCCGTGCCTCCCGCGCCGCCGTCCACCGTGCCCGAACCGCCGATCACCTCGCGTGCCGGATGGGGCGCAGACGAGTCGATCAGCTCCGACCCGTCGGAGTACAACGCGGACGTGAAGGCCGTGTTCGTGCACCACACGGACGGGGCCAACGACTACTCGTGCGCCGACTCGGCCTCGATCGTGCGCGGCATCTACGCGTACCACGTGCAGGTCAACGGCTGGAACGACATCGGCTACAACTTCCTCGTCGACAAGTGCGGCACCATTTTCGAGGGCCGCAAGGGCGGCGTCGACCGGCCCGTGCTCGGCGCGCACACCTACGGCTGGAACCGGGAGTCCGCGGGCATCGCGGTGCTCGGTGAGTACACCTCGACCAGCGCCACGAACGCCGCGATGACGTCGATCGCCCGTATCGCCGCCTGGAAGCTCGGCCAGTACGGCGCCGACCCGGGCAGCACGGTCGACCTCACCGCGGGCGCCACCCAGACGAACGGCCTCGGCAAGAGTTTCACGGCGGGCAGCAAGTACACCTTCCAGCGCATCTCCGGCCACCGCGACGGCTACAACACCGCGTGCCCCGGCAACACCCTCTACTCCCAACTGCCCGCCATCCGCACTCTCGCGGCCGGTCCGGTGCAGGGCCTGAAGGCCACCTCGGTGGACGGCGCGGGCCTGTCGGGCTCGACGTACTACACCAAGGGCGCCATCACGGTGCACTGGACGGCGACCACGCCGGCCTCGCTGATCTCCAAGTTCGAGCTCCTGGTCGACGGCAAGAGCGTCGCGACCGCCGCCGGTACGGCCACCTCCGCCGGTGCCACGCTGCCCCTGGGGACCCACACGGTCGCCGTGCGGGCCGTGCACCAGTCGGGCAAGGCGGCGACCAGCGCCGCGCTGAACGTCGTCGCCGAGACGACCGCACCGACCTTCACCACGTCGCCGAAGCTCTCCCTGCGCGGCGGCACCGTCAACACCAGTGCCGTCCCGGTCACCCTCGGCTGGAAGGCCACCGACGACAAGGCCCTGCGCCAGGTGAAGCTGCTGTCCCCCACGGCGGTCACCTACGGCCCGACCACCACCAGCTCCAGCCGTACCGCCGCGTCCGGCACCGCCACCACCTGGTCGATGCGCGCCTATGACTACGCGGGCAACTACCGCACGTCCTCGCCGTCGTACACGCCGATGATCCTGCAGGAGACCTCGGCCACCAAGTCCGGTACCTGGACCGCCCGTTCCTCCTCCAGCTACCTCGGCGGCAAGTCCTACTCGAGCGGTTCCAAGGGCGCGAGCCTCAGCTGGACCTTCACCGGTCGCTCCGCGGCCTGGGTGGTCTCCCGCGCCTCCGGCTCCGGTCAGGCGTACGTCTACGTCGACGGCACCAAGGTCAGCACCGTGGACCTGAAGTCCACCAGCACCCTGTACCGCCAGGCGATCTGGACCAAGACGTGGTCCAGCAGTGCCGCGCACACCGTCAAGATCGTCGTGGTCGGCACCAGCGGCCGTCCCACCGTCACCACCGACGGTCTCGTCTACATCAAGTAACACCCGGGCAGGCAACGCCTGTCGGCACGAAGAAGCCCCGGTCTTCACGACGCGTACTGCGAGTACGGCGTCGTGAAGGCCGGGGCTCTTTGCCGGACGGGCGCCGGGATCAGTCCTTGCCGCCCTTGTGCCCGCCCTTGCGCTCCTTCGCCTGCTCGGGGTTCCGCGCCCCCGGGCCGCCGTCCCCGTGGTGTTCCCCGTCCTCGCCGCCGGCCGGTACGGCGGCCGGGCCGGACGGCGTGGCCGCGGGTGCGCTCGGCTGCGACGCCTGGGCGGGAGCCGTGGTGTTCTGCGCGTCCGTCGGGGGCGTCTGCGCCGAGCTGTCGTCGGGGGAGAACCAGGCCATGCCGAGCAGCAACGCCCCGGCGAAGAGCGCCGCTCCGGCGACGAGGCCCACCGCTCTCGGCCGGCGCGCGACGGAGTCGCGGACTCCCGGCCGCTGCTTGCGCCGCGTAGACCGCGACTGCCCGGTGCCGCCGACGGCCGACGGGAGCGCGTACGTGGTGGCGGATCCGGAAGATCCGGAAGATGCGGAGCCGGGGACCGTGGAGTGCGCACCGGTCCCGCGCCGTGCCCCCGTCCCGGTCCCGCGTCGTGCCCCGGTCCCGGGCCGTGCCCCGGTCCCCGTCGCGGTCGTACGCGGCGCCCCTGCTCTTGAGGCGGCGGACGGCGCGGCGGCCGGGAGCGGCTCGGGGCGTCCTCTCCAGGCACCCGCGGTGAACCACTCGGCCGCCTGACGCGCCGTCGGGCGGTCCTCGGGCTGCTTGGCGAGGAGACCGAGCAGGTAGTTCTCGAAGGCGGGCGGCAGCGCGACGCCGAGCTCACGCAGCGGTACGGGGGCCTTGTCGAGGTGCTGGTGGAGGACCGCGACGGCGTTGTCGGCCTGGAACGGCGGGCGCCCGCTGAGCAGTTGGTAGAGCACGCAGCCGAGCGAGTAGACGTCGGACGGCGGTCCCGCGGGCTTGCCGAGGGCGCGCTCGGGCGCGAGGTACAGGCTCGTTCCGACGATCTGCCCGGTCGCGGTGAGCGCGGCGCCCGGGTCGTCCACGAAGCGCGCGATGCCGAAGTCGCCGATCTTCACGGAGCCGTCGGCGTCGACGAGCAGGTTGCCGGGCTTGATGTCCCGGTGGACGATGCCCTGTTCGTGCGCGACGGCGAGCCCGGCGGCAGCCTGGGCGGCCATACGGGCCACCTCGTCGGCCTGCAGCGAGCCCGCGTCCGAGAGCACACGGGCGAGGCTGTCGCCCTCGACCAGCTCCATGACCAGGAACAGCCGTCCCTCCTGCTCGCCGAAGTCGAGGACGCCGACCACGTGGGGGTGGCTGAGCCGGCCGGCGGTCTCGGCCTCCAGACGGAAGCGGGAGGCGGCGGTGGGGTCGGAGTCCTGGGAGAGCAGGAGCTTGACGGCGACCGCTCTGTCGAGCATCTCGTCCTGCGCCCGCCAGACCTCCCCCATCGCGCCTCGCCCGATGGTCGTGTGCAGCCGATACCGGCCCGCTATCAGCACCTGTTGTTTCATCCTCACGCCGTGAGACGACTCGACCGCTGTCGGCCATGCCCCTGTAAGGGACACGTGAAGAAGGTGGGGGTGCCGCAGCAGGCACAGCCTACTGGCATGGCGGAGGTGTCGATGACATGAGATCGGGAACCGCCGGCCATACCGCCCGGCGCGATGCGCGCACACCGGGTGGTGCGGCGCTTTTGCCCCGAACGCCGGGCGGGCCAGGCCGACTTCAGGACTGCGGCTGGACGATGTTGACCATCCACGGGACGCCGAACCGGTCCGTGCACATGCCGAACACATCGCCCCACATCTGCTTCTCCAGCGGCATGGAGACGGAGCCGCCGGCCGACAGCTTCTCCCAGTAGCCGCGCAGCGCGGCATCGTCGTCGCCGCTCACGCTCACCGTGATGCTGCTGCCCGAGGGGCGCTCCATGCCGGGCGGGGTGTCGGCGCCCATGAGGGTGAAGCCGCTCGGCGTCTCCAGCATCGCGTGCATGATGCGGTCGGCCTGCGCGTCGTCCGCGTGGCCGAACTGGCCGAAGGTGTGCATCGTCAGGGTGCCGCCGAAGACGTCCCGGTAGAACTCCATCGCCTGCCGGGCGTCACCGCCGAAGCTCAGGTACGGGTTGAGACGTGAGGTCATGAAAGCCTCCCGGAGCTGGGAAAACGGTCAGATGTCGGCACAGTAGTCCCTGGCACTGACAACGCCCCGGACCGCTCGGCCGGACCGTCCCCCACGTGCGCCGTTCACTCCGGTCCGGCGAGGCGGCGACGAGCCCGGCGGCCTCGCCTCCTCGCCGCCGCGTCCGGGTTCAGCTGACCGGCCGTCGCGCGTGATCGCGCAGGGCGCCGACGCGGTCGTGCCCCTCGACCGCGATCGTCAGCCCGGGCGCGATCTCGGTGAAGCCCGCGTCCCGGACCAACGGCCCTGATCCGGCCGCGAGTTCCCGCCAGGTGGCCGGGTCGGCCGTGCGTACGGCGAGGGGGAAGCCCGCGTCCCGCCAGGCGGCCCGCTCCTCGTCGGACAGCTCCCACCAGGCGAGTTGGGCGCCGTGGCCGGCCTGGGCCATCGTCTTGCCGGCCGACATGTCCAGGTCCGGGTTGATCCACAGCAAGGGCTGCGCGGGGTCGGGCGCGGCCGGGGGCTCCGGGTCGTCGAGTTCGGTGCCGGACACCTGCAGCTTGACCAGGTCCTTGGGCCAGCCGTCCAGCGGAACGGGCGGGAAGACCCGTACCTCCGCGCTCTTCCCGGTGACCGTGATCCCGGGCAGCGCCTCGGCCCGCCGCCACTCGGCCCCGCGGGCCCGCCGCACCACCTTCCGGATCCGGGCGTCCTCCCAGTCCCGCATGGCCTGCGCCCACTCTCCCTCGCCCAGCGACCGCTCGTCACTGAGCATGACGAGCACGGCCCGGGCGGCGGTCTCCGGGGCGTCGGTACGGGCGGGCGGCGCCCCCTTCTCGATCCGTACGACCAGCGGCAGCACGAACTGCGGCGCCTCGTCACGCGCCGTGCGCGAGGAGTGGAAGGGGCTGTCACCGGTGGACGTCGAAACTAGGCTCACGTCAGCCCACCCTACGGGGCGCCGCGGGCCCCTCACCGATGGGCGGCGGTCTCCCCGATGAGCTGGGACACCTTCACGAACTCGAAGCCCCGTTTACGCAGCTCCGGCACGACCGTGCGCACCACCCGCTCCGTCGTCGGGGCGGCGCTGCGGGTGCAGTGCATGACGACGACCGAGCCGGGCTTCACGCCGTCCAGCACCTGCTTGGCGACGGCGTCGGCGTCCGTCGCGAACGCGTCCCCGCTCACCACGTCCCACTGCACCGCGGTGACGCCCAGACCGCTCAGCGCGCGCAGCGCCTGCCGGTTGTAGCAGCCGCCGGGGAAGCGGAAGTACGGCATCGCGTGCGGCACGCCCGCCTTGCGGATGGCGGTGTACGCCCGCTCCACGTCCGCCCGCATCTTGTCCGCGGAGACGGTCGGCAGGCCGTAGCAGTCGCCGGTGAAGGCGTAGTGGCTGTAGGAGTGGTTGGCGACCTCGAACAGCGGGTCGCGGCCGATGGAGCGGGCCTCGGCCGGGTACTGGTCGGCCCACCGGCCGGTCATGAACACGGTGGCGGGGACCTTCAGCCCGCGCAGCGTGGTGATGAGCGCCGGGTTGTCGAAGTGCTCGCCGGAGGCAGCACGCCGCCCCTCGTCGGCGGTCATGTCGGCGTCGAAGGTGAGGGCGACGGTCTTGCCCCGCGTGCGCGGGCCGTTCATGAAGACCGGGGTGAGCCCGCCCTTGCCCGGGGCGAGCGTGGGCGGGCGGGCAGGTCCGGGGGCGGGTCTGTCCGGAGCGGCGAGTTTGGCGGGGGCGGGGTGGCCGGCGTGCGGGGCTTTGGTCGTGCCGCAGGCGGCGAGCGTGGCGAGGGCGGCGCTCAGGGCGCAGGCGAGGGTGACGCGTCGTACAAGAGCGAACATCGTACGAAGATATGACTGCGAAAAGGCCGAAGCGTCCGACCGGGCCCGTGCCTCCCGCCGAGGTCACCCGCCCGGCCGTGGCGTCGGGGGCTGAAGGGGCGGCTGCAGGGCCTGTATGTGGGCAGCGTTGGTCCCGTCGCTGACGGGCGACGGCGTCGGCGGCGACTGCCCCTTCTCCAGGAACCGCAGCAGCTCCACCGGGATCGGCAGCACGAGCGTGGAGTTCTTCTCCGCCGCCACCGCCATCACCGTCTGGAGCAGGCGCAGCTGGAGCGCGGAGGGCGTGTCGGCCATCTGCTGGGCCGCCTCCGCCAGCTTCTTGGACGCCTGGAGCTCGGCGTCGGCGTTGATGATCCGGGCCCGGCGCTCCCGGTCGGCCTCGGCCTGGCGGGCCATGGACCGTTTCATGGTGTCCGGCAGCGAGACGTCCTTGATCTCGACCCGGTCGATCTGCACGCCCCAGCCGATGGCCGGGCTGTCGATCATCAGCTCCAGGCCTTCGTTGAGTTTCTCGCGGTTGGACAGCAGATCGTCGAGCTCGCTCTTGCCGATGATCGAGCGCAGCGAGGTCTGCGCCATCTGGGAGACGGCGAACCGGTAGTCCTCGACGTTGACGATCGCGGCCGAGGCGTCGACGACCTTGAAGTACACGACCGCGTCGACCCGGACGGTGACGTTGTCGCGCGTGATGCCCTCCTGCGCGGGGATCGGCATCGTCACGATCTGGAGGTTGACCTTCCGCAGCCGGTCCACCGCGGGAATGATCAGGGCGAGTCCGGGCGCGCGTACGTCGCCCCGCAGCCGGCCGAGGCGGAACACGACCCCGCGTTCGTACTGCTTGATGACGCGCACGCCCGCGGCCAGGTACACCAGGCCGACAACACCCGCGCCGATGATGGCCCCTACCACTTCCTGAAGCATCCCGACCTCCTCCATGAGAGGTCTCGTTTGTCTGCTCCTGCAACGATATGCCCGGTGTCCGGTCCGGGGCCATGGTGCCGGCCCCGGACCGGACACCGGTCCGCCGCGGCTACGCCGCCATGAGCCTCACCGGCTCGGTGCCGGCGGCGCTGTGCCGCTCGGCCCAGCCCTCCAGCGCCGTACGGCAGGCGTGGTCGAGATGGTGCAGCCCGGACAGGTCCAGCCGGACGGGCCGGTCCTGGGGGAGCGCCTCCAGACTGTCGAGGATCTTCGGCAGCCGCAGGAAGGTCGCGTTGCCCGACAGGTGCGCCTCGACGGGGCCCGCGCCCTTGTCGACGACCTCCAGCCGGATGTGCGAGGCGTCCCAGGCCGTCTTGGCCACGGCCAGCGCGAGCCCGAGGAGCACGCCCTCGAACATGCTGACCGCGACGATCGACACGGCCGTGACGACCAGGATCAGCACCTCACCGCGGTGCCCGCGCCACAGCGACGCGATCTGGCGGACGGGGACGAGCTTGGCGCCCGAGTACACCAGGATGCCCGCGAGGGCCGGGATCGGGATGTAGCCGAGCGCGTCCGGCAGTAGGGCCGCGAACAGCAGCAGCCACACGCCGTGCAGCACGCGGGACGCCTTGGTCCGGGCGCCCGCCCGCACATTGGCCGCGCTGCGCACGATCACCGCGGTCATCGGCAGCGCGCCGAGCAGCCCGCACACCGTGTTGCCGGCGCCCTGGGCGAGCAGCTCCTTGTCGTACGCGGTGCGTGGGCCGTCGTGCATCCGGTCCACGGCCGCCGCGCTGAACAGTGACTCGGCGGACGCGATCAGGGTGAACGCGACGATCGTGCCGAGCACCGCGACGTCCGCGAGCTCGCCGAAGGCGGTCAGCGGCGGCGGCTGGAGCGAGCCCAGCAGCCCTTGCACCTCGACCGTGGCCACCGGCAGATCGAGGACCAGGGCGGCCAGGGTCGCGAGGCCGACCGCGGCGAGCGGACCGGGCAGCGTCCGTACCCTCGCGGGTGCGTGCCGCCACAGCACGAGGACGGCGATCGTGCCCGCGCCGAGCGCGAGCGAGGCCAGTGCGTCGGCGCTCCCGAAGGCCGCCGCGAACGCCCCGGGCAGCCCGGCCAGCTTGCCGGGACCCGAATCGGGAGCCTCGGCGGCGAGGACCGGGTACAGCTGCCCGGCGATCAGCACCAGGCCGATGCCGGCCAGCATCCCCTCCACCACGGAGACCGAGATGGCCCGGAACCAGCGCCCCAGCCGCAGGGCGCCCATGAGCACCTGGAGCAGCCCGCTGGCGAGCACGATCACCCCGAGCGCGGGCAGCCCGAACTCACGCACCGCCTCGAAGACCAGCACGGTCAGACCGGCCGCCGGTCCCGACACCTGGAGGCTGCTGCCGCGCATCAGCCCGGTGACGATGCCGCCCACGATGCCGGTGACCAGGCCGAGTTCGGCCGGCACACCCGAGGCGACGGCCACGCCCACGCACAGCGGGAGCGCGACGAGGAAGACGACGAGCGAGGCGGCGAAGTCCTGTTCGAGCCAGGGCAATCGCGCCGATATCGCTGTCCTGGCTGTCGTCATCGGGCCGCTCACAGCGCCTCGAAGGTGTCGCTCTGCGAGTGGTACGTCCGTACGGCGCCGGTGTGCACCTCGTAGTACCAGCCATGCAGGGTGAGCCGCCCCTGCTCCAGCTTCCTGGCGACGCACGGGTACGAGCGCAGTCGCAGCAGTTGGGCCAGGACATGGCTCTGGACGCCCTCGGCGACGCACGGGTCCTCGGGCGCTCCCGCGGGGCGCGGCTCGGCGCGCGCGAGCCAGTCGCGCACGGCGGGTACGGCGGTCAGGTCGTCGCCGCGCACCAGCGCGCCGACGGCACCGCAGTGGGAGTGGCCGCAGACGACGACGTCGCTGACGCCGAGCACCTCCACGGCGTACTCGATGGTGGCCGCCTCGCCGCTGGGGTGCTCGGAGGCGTACGGCGGCACGATGTTGCCCGCGGTGCGCAGTTCGAAGAGCTCGCCGGGGCCGGCACCCGTGATCAGGGCCGGGACGACCCGGGAGTCGGAGCAGGTGACGAACAGCACCTGTGGGGACTGGCCTTGGGCGAGCTCGGCGAACTCCTCAGGGCGTTGTCCGAACGTACGGGCGTTGTCGATGAGGGGCTGCATGGTCTGTGGATTCCTCCTGGCGCGCCGCTGCGGCGCGTCGGGCTTGCACGACAGTCGAGGGGGGAGGGACTGCTCGTCGCTCAGCAGCGGAAGACCTGAAGTGCTGCGGGAGAGAGGGCTCTTGAGGGGCTGGCGGTGCGGTGGTGCGAGGGGCCGTGCAGGTCCGCCGCGTGTATGGCCGATGCCTCCCGGGCCGGGGCCGGGTGGGGATGCTCCCAGCCGGCGGCCGTGGTGCGGCGGCGCTCGCGGGCCTGCGGAGTGCCGCCGGGGTGACCGGAGTGGTCGAGGTCGCGGAACGTGTCGGCGCCGTGGCGCGCCGTACTCGCGGAGGGATCGAATCCGGGCAGGTCGTCGGCCGCTGCCTGGCCGACGGTGTGCGCGGGTGCGAAGGATCCCGCGGGCGCGGCGGAGGACTGCGGGACGAGCAGGGTGAGGAGGGAGGCGAGAGTCGCGGCGAGGAGTGGGATGACTGCCCGCACCGTCGTCGTTCTGCGGAACATGCGCCCCCTCCCGACGGTCGACGCCTCGGCCGGCGCCTCTTGCGCACACCAATGAATGGTCAATGGATGGTCAAGAACCACGTTAACCCTGCAAGGTCGTTTGCAGGGTCAACTCGGCGCTACGTGTTGAGGAGAGCGTGAAAAGCGCGGGTGATCTGGCCGGAACTGGCCCTTGACCCGCGGTGACCGGTTGCCCTAGTGGGCCGCGGCGAGTCCCTTGGCGTCCCGGGCCAGCGCGGTGAGCCGGGATATCGCCCGGAAGTACTTCTTGCGGTAGCCGCCGTTCAGCATCTCCTCGCTGAACAGCTGGTCGAAGGGCAGCCCCGAGGCCAGCACCGGGACCTCGCGGTCGTAGAGCCGGTCCGCGAGGACGACGAGCCGCAGCGCCGTCGACTGGTCGGGGACGGGGCGGACGTCGGTGAGGCAGACGGCCGTGAGCCCGTCGGTCAGCGCGCCGTACCGGCTGGGGTGCACCTTGGACAGGTGGTCCAGCAGATGCGGGAAGTCGTCGAGCGACGCGCCTTCGGTCGCGTACGCCGCCTTGGTCACCTGCTCGTCGGAGTACGGCGCCGGCGCCTCGGGCAGGCCGCGGTGGCGGTAGTCCTCGCCGTCGATGCGCAGGGCGCGGAAGTGCGCGGACAGGCCCTGGATCTCGCGCAGGAAGTCGGCGGCCGCGAACCGGCCCTCGCCGAGCTTGCCGGGCAGGGTGTTGGAGGTGGCGGCGAGCGCCACACCGGCGTCGACCAGCTTGCCGAGCAGGCTCGACACGAGGACGGTGTCGCCGGGGTCGTCGAGCTCGAACTCGTCGATGCACAGCAGCCGGTGGCCGGACAGGGTCTGGACGGTCTGCTGGAAACCGAGGGCGCCGACGAGGTTGGTCAGCTCGACGAAGGTGCCGAACGCCTTGAGGGCGGGCTCGGCCGGGGTGGCGTGCCAGAGGGAGGCGAGAAGGTGGGTCTTGCCGACGCCGTACCCCCCGTCGAGGTAGACCCCGCGGGGACCGGCCGGCGTCTTCGGCGCCTTGGCACGCCCGAACCCGAAGAACCCGCGCTTTCCGGCGCCGCTCGCGTGCGCCCCGCCGAGACCGCCCGCGAACCTTTCGAGCACGCCCATGGCCTCGGTCTGGCTGGGCTGGTTCGGGTCAGGGATGTACGTCGCGAAGCGCACCGAGTCGAAGCGCGGCGGCGGGACCATCTCGGCGACCAGGCGGTCCGCGGGGACGTGCGGCTCGCGCGCGCACAGGGACAGCGGGGTCACGTCGGTCGGAGTACTGAGCCCGGAGGCGGCGGTGGAGGACGACACGGTTCCCCATGGTAATCGCCGTGCCACACTGCACGACATGCGACGCCTGTTCCCTGTGACCGAAGAAACAGCAGTCCAGGCCCTTGGTGAGGCCTCCGAAGGGGCGGGGGCGAGGGGCTCCGGTGGTGCTGACACCGACCGTGAGTGGAGCCTTGCCGAGCTGGCCGCCGCCTACGCCTATCCCGAGGCGGCCGTCGAGGGGCGCGAGCCGTGGCTGCGGACCAACATGGTGTCCACGCTCGACGGCGCTGCCCAGCACGAGGGGCGGTCGCAGCCCATCTCCTGCGCGGCCGACATGCGGATCTTCGGCGTGCTGCGGGCGCTCGCGGACGTGGTGATCGTCGGCGCGGAGACGGTTCGGAAGGAGGGGTACGGGCCCGCACGCGCGCGTGCGGAGTTCGCGGCGGCCAGGGAGGCGGCGGGACAGGGGCCGGCCCCGGCGATCGCGATCGTCACCGCGAGCCTGGACCTGGACTTCTCGCTCCCGCTGTACACCTCGCCCCTGGTGCCCACCCTGATCCTGACCGGGGCCGCGGCGCCCAGGGACCGGATCGCCGCCGCCGAGAAGGCGGGCGCGCGGGTGGTGATCGCGGGCGACGGAGCCGGTGTGGACCCGGCCCGCGCCGTACGGGCCCTCGCCGACCTCGGCCACACCCGCCTCCTCGGCGAGGGCGGCCCCCGGCTGCTCGGCGAGATGATCGCCGCCGAGGTGCTGGACGAGCTCTGCCTGACCCTCTCCCCGATGCTCACGGCGGGCGGCGCGCAGCGCATCGCCGGGGGACCGTCGGTCGCCGTGCCCCGGCGCTTCGAACTCGCGTCCCTGCTAGAAGAGGCCGGATTCCTGTTCGGTCGCTACCGTCGGTCATGAAATCAGCGGAATCTGCTATTCCGCTTAGCTTCTGCCAGGCACACTGAATCCGGTGGAACCCGTGCGATCACGGGGCAGGATGGTTTCCGCAGGGCCTGGTCCGGCCCACGGAGGAACGAGGGTCCCCGGGCCCTCGAGGGAGAATGGGGCGCTGGTGTTCACAAGCGTATTGATGATCGAGAAGGCCCTGACGTCCGCCGACGTGGAGTTCGTCACCACCTTGCACGGGGAAGAGGAGGTCTCCTTCCACGTGCTGCTGGAGCCTCGCGGCGACCAGGCCGACCGCCTGCTGCGGGCGATCGACGACATCGCCCTCGGCGAGCTGGACGACGCCGCCCGCGAGCGCGAGAGGCCAGAGGGCGAGGCGGCGAAGGAGCCTGCCGAGCAGGCCCTGGACGTCTCCCTGACGGCACTTCGCCTGGCCGGCAGCCAGGCCGAGGGCCGTCTGGTGGAGGACCATCCGCTGGACGCGCTGAGGGAGCTGGTCGAACAGGTCGAAGCCGACGAGGTGATCGTCCTCACCGATCCCCACTATGTGGAGGAGTTCTTCCACCGTGACTGGGCGTCCAGGGCGCGGCACAAGGTGGGGGTGCCGGTGCTGAAGCTGTTCTCGCGCAGCAAGGCGTGAGCGCTGCCGCTGGGCTTGGCCGGGGGGTGTGGTTCGGGGGGCGGTGCGTTTCGGGCTGCGGGTGCGTCGTGGCTTGTCGCGCCCACGCGGCGGAGCCGCACAATGTCACCGCCCCGCGCCCCTGGGTGGGCTGCAGCTCGGTTCCTTGTGAGGTGCCCGGTACCGCACCTTGCGATGTGGGGCGGGTCGTACCGCATAGGCTTGGGGCGCGCTCGTCTCGTGGGGGCGTGGTCAGCTCGTCTCGGATCTTGGGGAGAAACGCACATGGCACCCGGCCTTCCTACCGCCATGGACCGACCGCACTTCATCGGCATCGGCGGCGCCGGAATGTCGGGGATCGCGAAGATCCTGGCCCAGCGCGGGGCCCGGGTGGCGGGCAGTGACGCGAAGGACTCGGCGACCGCCGAGGCGCTGCGCGCGCTGGGCGCGACCGTGCACATCGGCCACGCCGCCGAGCACCTCGCCGGCGACGCCAGCTGCGTCGTGGTGTCGTCCGCGATCCGCGAGGACAACCCCGAGCTCGCCCGCGCCGCACAGCTGGGCATCCCGGTCGTCCACCGCTCCGACGCCCTCGCCGCCCTGATGAACGGCCTGCGTCCGATCGCGGTCGCGGGCACCCACGGCAAGACGACCACCACGTCGATGCTCGCGGTGTCCCTGACCGCACTGGGCGCGAGCCCGTCGTACGCCATCGGCGGCGACCTGGACGCCCCCGGCTCCAACGCCCTGCACGGCGACGGCGAGATCTTCGTCGCCGAGGCGGACGAGTCGGACCGCAGCTTCCACAAGTACACGCCCGAGGTCGCGATCGTCCTCAACGTCGAGCTCGACCACCACGCGAACTACGCCTCGATGGACGAGATCTACGAGTCCTTCGAGACCTTCGCGGGCCGCATCGTCCCCGGCGGCACGCTGGTGATCTCCGCCGACCACGAGGGCGCCCGCGAGCTGACCCGGCGGCTGGCCGGCGCGGTGCGGACGGTGACGTACGGCGAGGCCGACGACGCCGACGTGCGGGTGCTGTCGGTGGTTCCGCAGGGGCTGAAGAGCGAGGTCACCGTCCTCCTGGACGGCGAGGAGCTCACGTTCGCCGTCTCCGTCCCCGGCCGCCACTACGCGCTCAACGCGGTGGCCGCCCTGGCGGCGGGCGCCGCGCTCGGCATCCCGGCCGCGGAGCTGGCGCCGGCGCTGGCCGCGTACACCGGTGTGAAGCGGCGCCTGCAGCTGAAGGGCGAGGCGGGCGGCGTCCAGGTGATCGACTCCTACGCCCACCACCCCACCGAGATGACGGCCGACCTGGAGGCGATGCGCGCGGCCGCGGGTGAGGGCCGCATCCTCGTCCTCTTCCAGCCGCACCTGTTCTCCCGCACCCAGGAGCTGGGCAAGGAGATGGGCCAGGCCCTGGCGCTCGCGGACGCCTCCGTCGTCCTCGACATCTATCCGGCCCGCGAGGACCCCATCCCGGGCGTGACCAGCGACCTCATCATCGAGGCGGCACGCGCGGCGGGCGCGGACGTCACTGCCGTACACGACAAGGCCGAGGCCCCCTCGGTGATCGCGGGAATGGCGAAGCCGGGTGATCTCGTTCTCACCATGGGCGCGGGCGACGTGACCGACCTGGGCCCGCACATCCTCGACCGCCTGGCACAGCAGTAAAGGGGCTGAGACTCATGTCGTACGACGTCGAGAAGCCGGACGAGCAGTGGCGGGCGGACCTGACTCCGGCCGAGTACGCGGTGCTGCGTCAGGCAGGCACCGAGCCGGCCTTCGTCGGTGAGTACACCGACACCAAGACCGAGGGCGTCTACTCCTGCCGTGCCTGCGGCGCCGAGCTCTTCACCTCGGACACCAAGTTCGACTCCCACTGCGGCTGGCCCAGCTTCTACGACCCGAGGGACTCGGACGCGGTCGAGCTGGTGTCCGACACCTCGCACGGGATGGTGCGGACGGAGGTGCGGTGCGCGCGGTGCGGGTCGCATCTCGGGCACGTCTTCGAGGGCGAGGGCTACCAGACGCCGACGGACCAGCGGTACTGCATCAACTCGATCTCGCTGCGGCTTCAGCCGAACGAAGGCTGAGACGGGAGCCGCACCCGAAGGCGGCACGATGGACGTCCTGGGGGTCGACGCCTGCGGGAAGCAGGGGTGGGCGGGGATCCGTCTCACGGACGGCGCGTACGCGGGCAGCCTGGTGGACGTCCGGCTCGACGCGCTGGTCGAGCGTGCCGCCGGGGTACAGGCGGTCGCGGTGGACATGCCGCTGGGCCTGGTCGAGACGGGCTGGCGCGCCGCGGATCTCGCGGCCAGGGCGCTGCTCGGGGCGCGGCGCGGAAGCGTTTTCCTCATCGGACCGCGGCCCGTGTGGCAGGAGCCGGACCACGCGGCGGCCGCGGACCGCTGCCAGGAGCTCACGGGGCATCGGCTGAGCCGGCAGGCGTGGACGCTGGCTCCGAAACTCCTGGAGGCCCGGGCGTGCTGGCTCGCCGACGAACGGATCCACGAGGTGCACTCCGAGGTGTCCTTCCGCGCCTTGGCCGGCGGGGTGTCGCCGACCCACGCCAAGAAGACCTGGCGCGGCCAGATTCTCCGCCGTGCCCTGCTGGCCGAGGCCGGGCTCGTGCTCCCGGACGAGCTCGGTGAGGCGGATCGCGTTCCTGCGGACGATGTGCTCGACGCCGCTGCCGCGGCCTGGTCGGCACAGAGGATCGCGCTCGGCACCTCGGGCCGGATTCCCGAGGTGCCGGAACTGGACGCGGACGGGCGTGTCGTCGAGATCCGCTACTGATCGTCCGTCGCGTCTCGACGACTGGTGCAGGGGGCTGCCGCAAGATTCGGGAACGACTCTCCCGCTGAGCTGCAGCCCGCCCGGCGTCCGGCTCAGCCCCTCCTGCGTTTGAAGAACGGGGTCCGGGACGCAGCCCCGGTCCGGGAAGCCCGCCGCGGGCGCCAGACCCGCCGGACACGCTCCGGCCGCGGGGGCCTTTCTCCGAACTCCGCCTGCCTCGGCGGTACCGGGACGGCCACCTCCTTCTCCTGTCCCTCCCAGGAGACCCAGATCTCGGTCGGGACCGAGCCGCCGTCCTTGTGCCGGTCGTCCCCGGCCATGAGGAACTCGACGGCCTCGTTCGGCCACACCACCGCGTCCTCGGGCAGGTTTCGCACGACGGGCGGAAGCTTCGCGGGGTTGATCCGCACCTTCTCCAGGACCTCGCCGCCGGTGTTGCGCAGCGCGTACGCGTCATGGCTCCGGCGTTCCAGTGTCCAGGGAACGTACGGACGACGGCCGCCGTCCGCCTGCGGACCGCGGGAACCGGGCTGAGCGAACGGAGGCAGGGGGGCGGACCCGTAAGCGGGAGGAGACTGCGCGTCCGGAGGGGACCCCGGAGGCGGGCCGTACTGCGCGGGGGCCGCCGGCGGGGCGTACCCGTACCCATACCCGGGGCCGGGGTCGGACGGGGGTGCGTCCGCCTGCGCCGCCACCGGCTCGGGAGCCTCGCTCGCGGTCCGTGTCGCGCCGCCGCCCGCGCGAACGTCGCCCCGATCGGCCGACAGACGCACCAGCATCTCCTCCATCACCAGCGCACGACGTTCCGCAGCCTCGATCTGCCGCCGCTGCAGCTGGGATGCCTCCGACTGCAGCTCGTTCTGCCGCGCCAACTCCCCTCTCTGCACCTGACCTTGATAGATCGTCAGGAGTACAGAACCCACGGCCACCACCGTGCTGCCCCATGTGGCGGCGTCCCCCGCCTGCAGTGCCAAGCTCACCATGAGGAGATCATTTCAAAGCCCCTGTCGTGGCCTGCACCTGCCCTGGGCGGCGTACGGGCCGGCGTACGGCGACGGGGTCGGTCCCCTCGAAGGGACCGACCCCGTCGCCATGCGGAGCGGGAACGGATCAGGCCGTTCGCTGCGGCTGTCGCCGGGCCGCCATCACCGCGTAGATGACGACGCCCACGAAGAGGAACAGCACGCCCTGGTACACGGCCGCGTAACCGGCGCCCGCGACGAGCCACAGCGAGAAGCCGGCGGCGATCGCCGCGATCACGGAGTCCCGGATCAGGCGCGCCCGGTCGACCTGGTCGCGGCGGCCCGAGACCAGGTGGAAGATCTGGGCGGCGGCGGCCAGCAGGTACGGCACGGTCGCGGTGAACGTGGTGATCAGGATCAGGGAGTCGAAGACCTTGCCCGAGCCGGACATGTAGTTGTAGACGGTGAGCAGCGAGGCCAGGACGGTGGTCACGACCACACCGACGGTCGGCACGCCACGCTTGCGGCGCGCGAAGGCGGCGGGGAACAGGCCGTCCTGCGCGGCGGCGTACGGGGTCTGGGCGCTCAGCAGGGTCCAGCCGTTGAGACAGCCGACCATCGACACGAGCGCGGCGAGCGCCACGGCCCAGCCGCCCCAGGTGCCGCCGAACATGGCGTTCACGGCGTCCGAGAAGGGCGCGGTGGACTTCACCAGGTGGTTGTGCGCGACCGTGCCGAAGACGGACACCGTGCCCAGCAGGTAGACCAGCGCCGCGCCCGCGGTGCCGATGACCGTGGCGCGTCCCACGTTGCGGCGGGGGTCCTTGACCTCGCCCGCGCTGACGGCGGCGGACTCCACACCGAGGTAGGAGAAGAGCAGGAGCGCGGCGGAGGCGGACACGGCGCCGATCGGGCTGCCGCCACCGGGATGGAACGGGCCGAGGTTGTGCTTGTCGAAGAAGAACAGGCCACCGATCGCGACGAGCAGCAGCGGCGCGAACTTCAGCACGGTCGAGACGAGCTGCACGGCGCCCACGTACCGGGTGCCGGCGAAGTTGGAGATCGCGGGCAGCCACAGGATGACGAGCGCGGCCAGGCACGCGGTCCAGCGGTGGCCGCTCACCGGCATCAGCACGTCGAGGTAGCCGACGGCGGCGACGGCGAGTGCCGCGTTCGACACCCAGGTGGTGATCCAGTACGACCAGGCGGCGAGGAAGCCGGCGAAGTCGCCGAAGGCCCCGCGGGCGTAGACGTAGGGGCCGCCGGTGCGCGGGTCGCGCTGGGCGAGCCGGCCGAAGACCAGGGCGAGGGCGATCGCGCCGACGGTCAGGACACCGAAGGCGACCAGGCTGACCGTGCCGAACGGGGCGACCGAGGCCGGAAGCAGGAAGATGCCGCCGCCGATGATGTTGCCCATGACCAGGGCGGTGGCCACGGGCAGCCCGAAGCGGCGGGCATGCTTGCTGGCATTGCCGGCGGGGGCCTCGGGGGTCTCCTGCGGGGCCGGAGCCGACTGGACGGTCCCGGTGGTGTGCATGGGGTGGTGCGCCTCTCCTCGAACTGACGCCCGGGATCGCCGGGACGGTTCATGGTCGGGCATCGTCCGATACGAATCCAAATCGCACGGTTTTGTCCTGTGTAGGGGCGTCGAGCACCGTAAAAGGTGCGCTGTCGCGGGGCTTGGGCCGGGAATCGTTCAGCGAGCTGTCGCTGTCACGCTGTGGAGTCGATTCACTCCTTGACGTCACATGTCCATCGGTTTCATGGCGTGGCGGTATATCGGCCACCCAACTGACCGTGTGCGGCCCGCGGTTGGGGCGATTGCTCGCCTCCCCTTCCCTCAACTCCTTCCGTTTTTCCCTTTGTTCACCGGAAGTTGACGGGTTGACGCGCGTAGGTGGGGCTTCCGCTGCTAATACTTCCGGCGTCGGTTTTCGCTCGCGGTCGGGAGGACCCAGTGCGGCAACGTCCAGTGCGGCAACGAAGAAGAACGGTGCGCCGATGTGCGGCGGTCGCGGGGAGCGCGGCCGTCGTCGGCGCTCTGCTGGCACCGTTCCAGGGCACCGCGTACGCGGTCTCCCCGGACGTCGTGATCAGTCAGGTCTACGGCGGCGGGGGCAACTCGGGAGCCCCGTACACCAACGACTTCATCGAGCTGTACAACCGCGGGACCAGCACCGTGTCCATATCCGGCTGGACCGTGCAGTACGCCTCCGCGGCCGGGTCCGCCTGGTCGACGACGCCCCTGTCGGGCAGCATCGCGCCGGGCCACCACTACCTGGTCCAGGAGGCCGCCGGCGCCGGGAGCGGCGCGGCGCTGCCCACCCCGGACGCCACGGGCACCATCGCCATGAGCGCGACCTCCGCGAAGGTCGCCCTGGTCACCAACGCCACGGCGCTGACCTGCGCCACCGGGTGCGCGACCCAGGCCGGGGTGCGGGACTTCGTCGGATACGGCAGCAGCGCCAGCTCGTCCGAGACCGCGCCGACCGGCACCCTCTCCAACTCCACCGCCGCCCTGCGCGCCGGCGGCGGCGCGACTGACACGGACAACAACTCGGCGGACTTCACCGTCACCGCGCCCACCCCGCGTAACTCCAGCTCCGGCGGCGGTGGCGGCAGCGGCGTCCGTATCCACGACATCCAGGGCGCCTCGCACCTCTCCCCGCTCAACGGCCAGCAGGTCAGCGGTGTGTCCGGCGTGGTGACGGCCAAGTCCGGCAGCGGCTTCTGGATGCAGGACCCGCAGCCCGACGCCGACCCCGCCACCAGCGAGGGCGTCTTCGTCTACACCAGCTCCGCCCCCACGGTCGCCGTCGCCGATTCGGTGACGGTCGGCGGGACCGTCAGCGAGTTCCGTCCCGGCGGCACGGGCGGCACCACCAACCTGACCACCACCGAGATCACCGCCCCGACGATCACCGTCGTGTCCAGCGGTGCGGCGCTGCCCTCGGCCACCCTGGTCGGCTCCGGCGGCCGTGTTCCGCCGGCCGCCGTGATCGAGGACGACGCCACCGGTGACGTGGAGAACAGCGGCACCTTCGACCCGGCGAGCGACGGCATCGACTTCTGGGAGTCGATGGAGGGCATGCGCGTCGAGGTCGACAACGCCGGCGTGGTCGGCCCGCGCACCGTCAACGGCGAGATCCCGGTCGTCCCGCAGGGCAGCACCACCCGCACCAACCGCGGCGGCATCGTGCTGCAGTCCGGCGACGCCAACCCGGAGCGGGTGGTGGTGGACGACACGCTCGCGGCCACCCCGGCCGCCAATGTGGGCGACACCCTGTCCGGTGCCACCACCGGCGTGCTCGACTACTCCTTCGGCAACTTCAAGCTGCTCCCCTCCAGCAGCCCCTCGGTGACGAGCGGTGGCATCGCGCCGGAGACCACGGCGACGCCCACCGCCGGGCAGCTGTCCACCGCCACCTTCAACGTGGAGAACCTCGACCCGTCCGACGCGCAGTCGAAGTTCGACGGCCTCGCCGGGCAGATCGTCGCCAACCTCAAGGCGCCGGACCTGGTCGCCTTGGAGGAGGTCCAGGACAACAACGGTGCCACGGACAACGGCACGGTCGCCTGCGACCAGACGATGAGCAAGCTGATCGCCGCCATCACCGCGGCGGGCGGCCCGAGTTACTCCTACCGGCAGATCAACCCGCAGAACGACGCCGACGGCGGCGAGCCCGGCGGCAACATCCGCCAGGTGTTCATGTACCGCACCGACCGCGGCCTCGCCTTCGTCGACCGCGCGGGCGGTACGGCCACCACGGCGAACGCGGTCGTGAACACCGGCGGCGTGCCGTCGCTGAAGTACTCGCCCGGCCGCATCGACCCGACCAACACGGCCTTCTCCGCGAGCCGCAAGCCGCTGGCGGGCGAGTTCACCTGGAAGGGCCAGCCGGTCTTCGTCATCGCCAACCACTTCAACTCCAAGGGCGGCGACCAGCCGCTGTTCGGCCACGCCCAGCCGCCGACCCGCCCCTCGGAGACGCAGCGGCACAATCAGGCGACCGCCGTGAAGGGCTTCGTCGACCAGATCCTGGCCGTCGACCCGAACGCCTCGGTGGTCGCGCTGGGGGACCTGAACGACTTCGAGTTCTCCCAGACCGCCGACATCCTCACGGCGAACAATGCCCTGACGGACCTGCCCCGCACGCTCCCCACCGCGGAGCGGTACACGTACGACTTCGAGGGCAACTCCCAGGTGTTGGACCACATCCTGCTGTCGCCCGGTCTCGCCGCCAAGGCGTACAGCTATGACGTCGTCCACGTGAACTCCGAGTTCGCCGCCCAGCTCAGCGACCACGACCCCCAGGTCGTGCGCATTCCGCTGCCGTGACGCGTATCTCATAATCCCGCTGTCGGGGGGTGTTCCGCTCAGCGCGGTACACCCCCCGATGTGCTGGTGAATATCAAGAGGTGGTAAATTCGCAGGATTCACACACTCTCATCACGCCCTGGTTTCGAAATTCCGCCCGCCAAAACGCCGAAACACACGCCGTCTACACTCCTCCGGCAATGGGCTGCGCAAGACATCCGCGGCCGAAGCGGGCAGCTCTCTGCCAAACGAAGGGCATTCGGCGTTTTGATACGCATAGAATCAGTCACCAAGCGGTACCCGGACGGAACGGTGGCGGTCGACCGGCTGTCGTTGGACATCCCGGACCGTGCGATCACCGTCTTCGTCGGGCCGTCGGGCTGCGGCAAGACGACGACCCTGCGGATGATCAACCGAATGGTGGAGCCGAGCGAGGGCACCATCTCCCTCGACGGCGTCGACATCCAGCAGCAGCGGGTCAACACGTTGCGCCGGTCCATGGGCTACGTCATCCAGAACGCCGGTCTCTTCCAGCACCGCACCATCATCGACAACATCGCCACCGTGCCCCGGCTCCTCGGCTGGAGCAAGGCGCGGGCCCGCGAGCGTGCGGTGGAGCTGATGGAGCGGGTGGGGCTCGACTCCGCGCTCGCCAGGCGGTACCCGTACCAGCTGTCGGGCGGCCAGCAGCAGCGCGTCGGCGTCGCGCGGGCCCTCGCCGCCGATCCGCCGGTGCTGCTCATGGACGAGCCGTTCTCCGCCGTCGACCCCGTCGTGCGCAAGGGCCTGCAGGACGAACTGCTCCGTATCCAGGAGGAGTTGGGCAAGACGATCGTCTTCGTCACCCATGACATCGACGAGGCGATCAAGCTCGGCACCATGGTCGCCGTGATGCGCACCGGCGGCCGGCTGGCCCAGTTCGCGCCGCCCGCCGAGCTGCTGACCGCGCCCGCGGACGCCTTCGTCGAGGACTTCCTCGGGGCGGACCGGGGCATCCGGCGGCTGTCCTTCTTCCCGTCCGGCGGCCTGGAGCTGCTGACCGACCCGGTCGTCGCGATCGACGCCGACGCGGAGACGATCGCCGCGGCCACCGCCGACGCGCCCTACCTCCTCGTCACCGACGCCGACGGCAAGCCCCTCGGCTGGGGCGAGCCGAAGGACCTCACCGCGGGCGAGATCGCGCCGGAGCGGCTGCTGTCGTACGGGCGGCCGTTCGTGCACGGCACCGACTCGCTGCGGGCCGCGCTCGACGGCGCCGTGCTGTCGCCGACCGGCTGGGCCGTCGCCGTGGACGACGCGGGCAAGGCCATCGGGGTCGTCTCGCAGCAGGTCATCGGCGCCGCGATCCGCACCGCCCACACGCAGGGACGTACCGACGCGGCCGAGGTGTCTGCCGATGCGGCCGAGGCGCGTACCGACGCTCCGCTCGTGAGCCATACGGGCGGGGAAGCGGAGGACGACGGGTGAACGGCTTCTTCGACATCCCCAGCGACCTCCAGCAGAGCTACATCGGCCTGATCGGCCTGCACCTGCGCGAGGCCCTGCTGCCCGTGCTGGCGGGACTCATCGCCTCGCTGCCGATCGCCCAGCTGTGCGTGCGCTTCCGCTGGCTGTACCCGCCCGTCCTGGGCGTGACCACCGTGCTCTACGCCATTCCTTCGCTGGCCTTCTTCGTCGTCCTCATCGACTACACCGGCCAGAGCGAGACGAGCGTGATGATCCCGCTCGCCCTCTACAGCCTGGTGGTGCTCGTCCCGGCGATCGTGGACGGGGTGCGGTCGGTGCCGCAGGAGACGCTCGCCGCCGCCACCGCCATGGGCTTCGGGCCCGTACGCCGGTATCTGCAGGTGCAGTTGCCGATCGCCGTCCCCGCCATCATCGCCGGACTGCGCGTGGCCACCGTGTCGAGCATCTCGCTCGTCAGTGTCGGCGCGCTCATCGGCAACCAGGGCGCCCTCGGTAACCTGCTCACCGACGCGATGTTCTACCACCGGCCCGTGCTCGCGGTGAACGCCGTCGTCACCACGGCCGTCCTCGCCATCCTGGTCGACGCCCTGCTGGTTCTGGTACGCGTCCTGCTCACCCCCTGGATGCCGCGGAGCACGCACAGGAAGCCGAAGGCCGCCACCGCGGCCGCCCTGGAAGAGGCCGCCCTGTGAACGTTCTCAACTTCGTCAACGCCTTCTTCAGCGACAGCGCCCACTGGCACGGGTACGACGGCATTCCGCACCGCTTCCTCGAGCACGTCGAGTACTCGCTGCTCGCGCTCGCCATCGCCGCCGCCGTCGGACTCCCCGTCGGCCTGATCACCGGGCACACCGGGCGCGGCGGCAACGCGCTCGCGCTCGTCGCCACCGCCGCTCGCGCGCTCCCCAGCTTCGGCCTGCTGGTGCTGATGTTCGTGGGGCTCGGGCTCGGACTGCTGCCCGTGATGATCCCGCTGGTGGTGCTCGCCATTCCGCCGATCCTCGTCACCACCTACGAGGCGGTGCGCTCCGTCGACCCGTCCCCGGTGGACGCCGCCCGGGGCATGGGCATGGCCGAGTCGCGCATCCTGTTCCAGGTCGAACTGCCCGTCGCGCTCCCGCTGATCCTCAGCGGCCTGCGCTCAGCGGCCATCCAGATCGTCTCCACGGCCACCATCGCCGCGTACGTCAGTCTCGGCGGCCTCGGCCGCTACATCGTCGACGGGCTCTACCAGCGCAACTTCGAGAAGGTCGTGGGCGGCGCCACCCTGGTGGCCGTGATGGCCCTGATCACACTCGGCATCTTCTGGACGGTGAACCGGATCGCGGTGTCGCCCGGGGTACGTCGTTCGGCGTGAAAACGCAACGGACGTAAGGCAATTGCTTAGCCGGGCCTCTTGACTGAAAGAGAACCGGCTGGATTGGATCAATACCGTGAATTCCCACCTCCGCACCAGCAGGTCAATCCCCATGAAACGAGGCGCGGCAGCCGTCGCGCTCGCCGCGGCAACGGCCCTGCTGGCGGGCTGTTCCTCCGGCACCGGCAAGGCCGACGATCCGCTCGCCGGCGACAAGCCGAAGGACGGCACGGTCGTCGTCGGCTCCAACAACTTCGCCGAGAGCATCCTCATCGCCGACATCTACGGCGAGGCCCTCAAGGCCAAGGGGATCAAGGTCAGTTACAAGCCGAACATCGGCAGCCGCGAGACGACCTACGGTCTGCTGAAGAACGGCACCATCTCGGTGCTGCCCGAGTACAACGGCGCGCTGCTGGCCTACCTCGACGCGAAGGCCGCCCCGAAGTCCGTCGAGGCGACCACGTCGGCCATCGAGGCCAAGCTCGATCCGAAGCTGACGCTGCTGAAGCCCTCGCCCGCGCAGGACAAGGACTCGGTCACCGTCAACGCGGCCACCGCGAAGAAGTACCACCTCACCGACAAGTCGTCCATCGCCGACCTCAAGGACGTCGCGAAGGACCTGGTCATCGGCGGCTCGCCGGAGTTCCAGACCCGGCAGCAGGGCCTGACCGGCCTGAAGTCGGCGTACGGCCTGCAGTTCAAGTCCTTCAAGGCCCTCGACGCGGGCGGTCCGCTGACCGAGGCGGCATTGAAGAAGAACACCGTGCAGGCCGCGGACCTCTTCACCACGGACCCGACCATCTCCAAGGAGAAGTTCGTCGTCCTGCAGGACCCGAAGAACCTCTTCGGCTTCGAGAACGTCCAGCCGCTCGTGTCCAAGAAGGGCCTGCCCAAGAAGGGCGCCGACGCGCTCGACGCCGTCTCGGCCAAGCTCGACACGGCGACCCTGCTGGACCTGGGCACCCAGGTGCAGGCCCAGAAGAAGGACCCGCTGGCCGTCGCCCAGGCCTGGCTGAAGTCGGCCGGCCTGGCCTGACACCGGCACGGACGCGGGCGACGCGGCCCCCGGCATCCAGGGCGCCGCGTCGCCCGCGTTCAGGCGGTCTCCCCGGCGCCCTCCGGAAGGTCGGCCGCCGGGGCTTCCTTCTTCCGGCGCCGGCGACTCACCCGTGGCTCCTGGTCAGGGAGCCAGCCGAAGGCGAGGCAGCTGCCGGCCACGCCCAGGAGCAGGCCGACGAGGAACCCGCCGAGGTTCGAGGTGATCCAGGTGCCGAGGGACACCAGGACGCCGGTGAGGGAGTAGAAGAGGCGCTGGCCCGGGCTGAAGAGGATCAGCAGCCCGCACAGGAGCATCAAGGCCGGCAGCAGATAGCCGGCCACTCCCTGCATGCCGACGTGTACGACGACCTTCATCGACGCCCGCTCGGTGAGCAGCACCTCCGCTCCGCCCAGGGCGAGCAGCAGCCCGCCCCAGAAAGGGCGTCGGCCCCGCCAGCGCCGGAACGCGGGCCGTATCCTCCCCGCCCGGCTGCGCTCCGCCATCAGCACCCCGAGTCGCTGAAGCGCAGTTTCAGACCGGGCAGCCTGAACACACCTGCCGTGGTAGCGTAGTTGGTCTGCCGCAGACGGTCGATGTGCACGTGGTCGGCCTGCTGGCTGAACACGCCCGGCTTGCCCTTGACCCCGGCCTCGGTGAGCGTGCTGGCGTCGTTGCCGATCTCGATGTGCCGGAAGGCGGCGTCGCCGGACAGCTCGGTCGAGTCGGTGGTCAGGTCGGCGGCCCGCACCTTGTGGCTGCCGCCCCCCGCCGTGATGAGCAGGTTCGTGCCCCCGAGGTCGACGCTCTGGCACAGCCGGGTGAGCGTCGCGTCCTTGATCGCGGAGGTGACGACGAGCACCTGCCCGCCGGTGTCACCCGCGTTCGGACTGCCGTCGATCATGTGGTCGAGGTCCCCGAACTGCTCGAAACCGGTGCCGTCGAGCTGCGTCGCGGTGACCGTGAACGGCATGCCGGAGATGGCGAACTGCACACCCAGGGCTCCCTGGGCGGTGAAGATCGCCAGGCCCGCGGCGACGAGGGCGGCCGGTACCGCCATCACCGCGGCGCGCCGCAGCCGGACCCGCCCCGGTCGCCCGCCGCCCACGGCGGCTCCTGATGCTTGAGTTGCCTCGGATGCCATGTCTGCTCCCCTGGGCGAAGTCACTGCGAGCTGGGGTTTCGTGGCGCGTCGTCCTGGCGCGGACGGTACTTACCGACGAGGAAGTTACTGCGGGTTACTTTCACGGGTCAAGAGAGTTGTGAGAACCAGGTGACGATCACGTGTGCCATCGATGAATGCGCGCCAACTCTCGTCAACTCCCGTGCCACGCCTTGACGTTGACCGAAGCGGAGGTCTACAACTCTGCGGCGTTGCACTGCACTGCGGCCCCATCCACCCCCACGTCAGGAAGAGGCACCCGCATGCACAGCAGATCTCTCTTCGCCGTTGCCGCGGCCGCCGCGGCCCTCACGCTCGCGGCAGCCGTCCCCGCCTCGGCCGACGGCGCCCCCGTGCTCACCACCGGCGGCGTCGGCGGCACCCCCGTCGCGGCCGGTGACGTCCTCACCGCACCGCTGGCCGCCGGCACCAGCGCGGCCTTCTCCTCCAGCCCGGACGGCACCAGCGGCGTCAGCTGCGCCTCGTCGACCTTCACCGCCACCGTCACCGACAACCCCGCCGCCCCCGGTACGGCCACCGAGTCGGTCACCGCGCACACCTTCGGCAACTGCACCAGCAACGTCACCGGCGTGACCGGCGTCGACAGCGTCACGGTCGACAACCTGCCGTACGCCGCGACCGTCGTCTCCGACGGCACGCTCACCGTCCGCCCCGCGAGCGGCTCCGTCGTCCAGACCACCGTCAGGCTGCGCACCCTGCTGGGCGGCGTCACCTGCGTCTACCAGGGGCCGAGCCTGACCGGAAAGGCCGACAACGCCGACAACGGCATCGGCTTCACCGGTCAGCAGTTCACGAAGAGTTCCGGCTCCTCGCTGTGCTTCGCGAACGGCTACTTCACCGCCAGGTACGCCCTCGTCACCGACGCGAGCGCCCCGGTCTACGTCAACTGACCACCCCCTGCGCCGACCAGCGGAGCTGACGAAGCCCACGGCTCTGACCAGCTCAGATGCCGTGGGCTTCTGCCGTTGCCGGTCGGCTTCGGCTGACCCCGGACTGGCCCGGAGACGTCCCGGACTTCGTTCGGACACTCCGCTGCGCTCGGCCAGACGGGCACGGCCACTTCTCGTCACGATCGAGCTTCTCGTGCTTGCCGGACAGCGTGTCCGCCAGCCTCGGCAGGTCGGCGACCTCCAACGTCCGCAAGCGCCAACGAGAGAACCCGGTCCCTGAGTGGGGCCCTTGCTTCATCCTGCAGATCTCCACCCGGTTGTACGCGGCGGGCAGCAACACCCTTCGCGCCCGGGGCCCGTATGAATACAGCAACTCCTCGCCACGGACTTTGCGGGTCGCCGACCGGTACAGAGCGTGGAGCTTGAACGAGGTGGTCAACCCTCCCCTTGAACTCCAAGAGCGCGAGACCCCGCTGCCCGTCGGGGCGCGGTATCTCAACCTCGCGTCCTCGCCACCCGCTCGCTTGGAACTGCCCCTCAGTAGGCATGGTCCCCCTTCGCCGGCACAGCCCCCCGGCTGATCTCAACTGCCGGCATCCCGGCGCTTGTCGCGTCTGACGCCTTTGATCCAGTCCCGAACACCGAGCATGTCCACCACGAAGGACAGCACGCCCAATACGCGAGATATAACCGACGCTGCCAGATCTTCCATGGCTCCCCCTGATCAGTAGGGGCATCTTACTTATGTGGGGAGCGCGGTCGTCGGACACAACGCCCGCTCCTCAACCCACCATTCGCCCCTGCTCCCACCCCGTACGCCGTCGACCCACACACCGTGGAGCGGGCGTGGTGCTGGGATTGAAGTCGTAGGCAAAGGCAAGGAGAGCCGACCCGAGAAAACGCCCTCGTATGCCGGGAGTTCACCGTCGGCGCAGACGCATGGCCAGGGCGGCGCCCCCGGTGAGCAGCAGCACCGCGGCGGCGCCGCCCGCCATCAGCGGCGCGGACGGGCCCGACCCGGTGCCCGTGTCGGCGGCCACCGGGGTGCCGTCGGCAGCGGTGGCCGCGGACCTCGGCGCGGACGACGGCGCACCGGCCGTCGCCGAGGGGACTCCGGCGCTCTTCGACGGGCCGTGCCCGGCGGCACCGGGCTCGGCGGTCGGCGCCGAACTGCCGCCGCCCACCCGCTCCTTCGCCGTGCCGGTCGCCGCCGGACCCGAGGTCCGGGCCTTCGGGAAGACCACGTCGGAGCACGAGTAGTACGTGTCCGGCGTGCTGCTGTTCTGCCAGATCGTGTACAGCACTTGGTGCCCGGTCCGGTCCGACGGCAGGGTCGCCCGGATGTGGTACGCGCCGTTCGTCAGCGCCGGGTCCTTGGCCTCGGCGAACGGCCGCGCGGGCAGGTCGGACCACTTCAGCGGCTTGGCGGGGTCGTAACCGGGCCTGGTCAGATACAGCTTGAACGTGCCCGTGTGCGCGATCGTCGAGGCGTACGTCATCGTCAGCCGGCCGCCCGGGGTCAGCCGCGTGCTCGGCCAGTCCGTACGGGCGAGGTCGAGGCCCTTGTAGGCGGGCAGGCCCCCGCTGCACAACCTGCCGTCCGGAATCGTCTGCCGGTCCCGGCCGGCCACGCCCGCCACCCGCAGGTTGTCCCATGCCGTGAACGGCCCGCCGTTCGCCGCGATCGCCGCCCGGCACGCCCCCGATCCGGCGCTGCCGCCGGCGGGGGAGCAGGCGTACACCCGGCTGACCGGGTTCGTGGGCGCACCGTGGGCCAGGGCGGGGGACGCCGTCCACAGCGACAGCGAGGACAGCAGGGCCGCGGCGGCCACGGCGGCCCCCGTGACCCTGAGGGGTGCGGGCATCCGAGTCATCGGGGACGTCTCCTCGGCGGGCGCGGGAACGGGGTGCTCCCGTGCAGTACGGGAAACGGGGGCACCGCGTTCAAGTGGGCGCCCGTCACCGTCGGTTGAGTCGAGGGCACGGGCGCACCGACCGGACCGTACGTTTCGCGGGCGGGCCGAGGAGCCATTGAGAACGGCACGCGCGCCTCGTATCGTGGCGATCACCGGTGCGGCGGTCCGCCACCCGCCATGGCCTCCGGAAACCCGGAGAGAGCCGAGGGAGGGACGTGTATTGACCTCGTCCGCTTGCGCAGGACCGAGGGCGGTCGCCGCGGTCCGCACACCGCTCACACGTGTCGACCACCGGGGGCCGCCCGCCCGGTCACCGCTGCCGCACGGTGAACCACCGTGCGCGGAGGGTGAGAAACAAACGGCACGTCCCGTCCGTTTCCGGCCGCCGAGGAGTACCCAGCCCATGGCGAGGCAGTTACGCGCCGAGCAGACCCGAGCCACGATCATCACCGCAGCCGCCGACCTGTTCGACCGGCAGGGCTACGAGTCCACCAGCCTCAGCGACATCGTCGAACACGCCCAGGTCACCAAGGGGGCGCTGTACTTCCACTTCGCCGCCAAGGAGGATCTGGCGCACGCCATCATGCAACTCCAGTCCAGAGCCGCCGCGCAGGTGGCGAGAGACACGGACAGTCGTGGCTGCTCCGCGCTGGAGTCCCTGATGCGCACCACGTTCGGGATCGCCCGGCTCGCCGTCGAGGGCCCGATCCCGCGCGCCGGACTCCGCCTGGCCACCGCGGACATCGCCGTACGGCCGCCCCTCGCCCACCCCTTCGCCGAATGGCTGGACCTCGCCACCCGCAAACTCCTCGCCGCCGTCCAGGAGTCCGACGTGCACCCGGACCTCGACGTGGACGCCGCCGCCCACGCGCTGGTCTGCTTCTTCGTCGGCGCCCGTGTCGCCGGCCGCTCCCTCGAACCCACCGGCCGACTGCCCCGCAGGGTCGCCGAGATGTGGCACCTGATGATCCGGGGCCTCGTGCCGGTGCCCCGCCGCGCCCGCTATCTGACGCTCGCCTCGCAGCTGGAGCGGGAGATCAGAACCGTCTGACCCCGCGCGATACGGTGACGGACATGCCCGACACCCCAGCTGCACCGTCATCGCCTGTCATCCTCGGCAACGTACCCGGCTCGTTCCCCCACAGCGTGCTGGCCGAGCGGCACCCGGCGATCATCCGGCAGGTCCGGGACGCCTTTCCGTACGGCCCCGAGCAGCATCGCGCGCTCGACGCGCTGCTGCACAGCTGCACCGAGGGCACGATCGAACCGCTCCCGGCCGACGCGCCCGACCGTGACCGCTGGCGGGAGTGGGGCATGGACGCCTGCGCGGGCCGGTCCTGGTTCGACGTGCCCTGGCTGTGGTCGGAGAGCTACTTCTACCGTCAACTCCTCGGCGCGGTCGGCTGGTTCGGTCCCGGGGCATGGCAGGGCATCGACCCCTTCCGCCCCTTCAAGCTGGCCGAACTCGACGCCAAGGAGACCGACGAGGAACTGGCCGCGCTCGACGCGCTCCAGGACCGGACGGAGGACGAGCGGGCCCGGGCCCTGCTGCACGGCTCGCTCTGGGGCAACCGTGCCGACCTCGGCTTCCGTCTCTCCGCGGCGGGCGCCGAGGCGCAGGAGGCCGCCCCGGCACTGGTCGCCGACGACAGCGACATCCTGTGGTCGCTGCTCCCGGCCTCCGGTACGGGCACGCTGTGTCTGGTCGCCGACAACGCGGGCCGCGAGCTCATCCCCGACCTGCTGCTGATCGCCCACCTCCTCGCCGAGGGGCGCGTGGGACGGGCGGTCCTGCACGTGAAGCCGACCCCGTACTACGTCTCCGACGCCACGACCGCCGACGTGGTCGACGCGCTGCGCCGGCTCACCTCGGCGCCGGGCGCGGCCGCGGCGTACGGGCGGCGCCTGTGGTCGGCCATGGCCGACGGGCGGCTCACCGTGCGGGCGCACCCCTTCTCCTGCGCCCCGCTGCCGTACGCGGACATGCCGGACGACCTGCGCGCCGAGTTCGCCGCGGCGGCGCTGACCGTCGTCAAGGGCGACCTCAACTACCGGCGCCTGGTGGGCGACCGGCTGTGGCCGGCGACCACCTCCTTCCAGGAGGCCACCGCCTACTGGCCCGGCCCCGTCGCCTCCCTGCGCACCCTCAAGTCCGATGTGATCACCGGCCTCGACGCGGGCACCGAGGCGGCACTGGTCGCCGCGGAGGGGCAGCGCTGGCGCACCGCGGGCACGCACGCGCTGATCCAGGTGAAGCCGTGAGGGGAGACGTCAAGTCAGCTGCAGGGGAAGCGACTTGATGCCGTTGATGAAGTTCGACACCAGGCGCTCGGCGGGCCCCGCCAGGCGTGGCGCGGGCAGCGCCCGCAGCGCCTCCTCGTACAGCAGCCGCAGCTGAAGCCGGGCGAAGTGGGCGCCCAGGCACACGTGCGGGCCGTCCCCGAAGGACACGTGCGGGTTGGGCATGCGGGAGAGGTCCAGGCGGTCCGGGTCGGCGAAGGCCCGCTCGTCGCGGTTGGCGGAGGCGTGGAAGACCACCACCTTGTCGCCCGCGCGGATGCGCCGCCCGGCCAGCTCGGTGTCCTGCGCGGCGGTACGGCGGAAGGTCAGCACGGGCGGATGCCAGCGCAGCAACTCGTCGACTGCCGTGTCGAGTTGCACCGATCCGTCCCGCAGTCGCTCGTACGCCCGCGGGTGTTCGGCCAGCGTCAGTAGACCGCCCGGGGCCGCGCTGCGTACCGTGTCGTTGCCCGCGACGGTGAGCAGGAAGAAGAACATCTCCAGCTCGGCCTCGGCGAGTTCGGCGTCGTGGGCGAGCGTCGTCATGACGTCGTCGGCCGGGTGGCGCCGTTTGTACGCGGCCAGCTGCCTTGCGTACGCGAACATGTCCCGCAGCATGGCCGGCGAGCGCGGATTGACCGGCCTGCCCTTCCCGTCCCGTACGGCCGGACCGGCCTCGTCCGGGTCCTGGTAGCCGATGACCCGCTGCGTCCAGTGCAGCAGGAGCCGTCGGTCCTCCTCCGGGACGCCGAGCAGATCGGCGAGGTTGAGCAGCGCGTACTCGTCGGTGACGGCGGCGACGACGTCGACCGTGCCATGGCCGGCGGAGGCCGACTCCAGAGCGGCGGTGAACAGCGTGCGCGCCCGCTCGCGCGCGACCGCCGCGAACCGGTCCACGCGCCCCGGCGTGAAGGCACGGCTCACCAGCCGCCTCAATCGCCCGTGCCCGGGCGGATCCTGGTTGAGCATCATGCGCCGGATGAAGGGAAGGTCCGCCGGATCGGGGTCCCGGATCTGGGTCGCGCCGAGGTGGGAGGAGTACGTCGCCGAGTCCTTGAGCACCCGCACCACGTCCGCATGCCGGGTCACCGCCCAGAATCCGGGCCCGGCCGGCCAGCCCAGCACCTCGGACTCCTCCTGCCACGCCACGGGGTGACGGTCGCGCAGGACGCGGTAGTCGGCGTACGGCACCCCGGCGGCGTACCGGCGGGGATCGAAGACGTCGGGGACCGCCTCATCGGGCGGCGCGTACGAGGGCATGCGACCACGGTGGCCGGTGGGCCGCCGCGTCGGCAAGGAGGCGGACGGGTCTTGCGGAAAGGTGCCGCGGTTCACGCGATGGTGTGATCATGTTCCGCCCCGTGGATGGCAGTTGGGGGCCACGGGTAGGGCCGGCCCATGAAGCAGCCGTTCGTACTCCCGCACTTCTACATGCCGTACCCCGCGCGGCTGAACCCGCATCTCGACGAGGCGCGCGCCCACTCGACCGCGTGGGCCCGCGAGATGGGCATGCTGGAGGGCTCCGGGATCTGGGACCGGGCCGACCTCGACGCGCACGACTACGGGCTCCTGTGCGCCTACACCCACCCCGACTGCGACGGACCCGCCCTCTCGCTGATCACCGACTGGTACGTGTGGGTGTTCTTCTTCGACGACCACTTCCTGGAGAAGTACAAGCGCACCCAGGACCGCGCCGGAGGCAAGGCGCATCTGGACCGGCTGCCGCTGTTCATGTCGCTCGACCTCTCCACGCCCGTACCGGAGCCGGAGAACCCCGTCGAGGCGGGCCTCGCCGACCTGTGGGCGCGCACGGTGCCGAGGATGTCCGCCGACTGGCGCCGGCGGTTCGCCGTCGCGACCGAGCATCTGCTCAACGAGTCGATGTGGGAGCTGTCCAACATCGACGAGGGGCGGATCGCCAACCCGGTCGAGTACATCGAGATGCGCCGCAAGGTGGGCGGCGCTCCCTGGTCGGCGGGGCTCGTGGAGTACGCGAACGCCGAAGTGCCCGCGCGCGTGGCCGGGTCGAGGCCGCTCAGGGTGCTCATGGAGACCTTCGCCGACGCCGTGCACCTGCGCAACGACCTGTTCTCCTACCAGCGGGAGGTGGAGGACGAGGGCGAACTCAGCAACGGCGTACTCGCGTTGGAGAGCTTCTTCGGCTGCACCACCCAGGAGGCCGCCGACACCGTCAACGACATCCTCACCTCGCGCCTCCACCAGTTCGAGCACACCGCGCTCACCGAAGTGCCCGCGCTCGCCCTGGAGAAGGGGCTCACAGCGGGCGAGGTCGCGGCGGTGGCGGCCTACACGAAGGGGCTGCAGGACTGGCAGTCCGGCGGCCACGAGTGGCACCTGCGCTCCAGCCGCTACATGAACGAGGGCGCGGCACCGGACGCCTCGTGGCCCCGGCTGACCGCACCCGGCACCTCCGCCGCCGACGTCGGCGCCCTGCTCGCGTCGGCCGCCGCCGAACGCTTGCGCGCGTACTCCCATGTGCCCTTCGAGCAGGTGGGCCCGTCCCTGATCCCCGACCTCTACATGCCCTACCGGGTGGAGCTCTCCCCGGAGTCGGACGCCGCCCGCCCCCGCCTCACCGTCTGGATGCACCGAATGGGGCTGCTCCAGGAGGGCGTCTGGGACGAGGACAAGCTCACCGCCTACGACTTCCCGCTCTGCGCGGCGGGCATGGACCCGGACGCCACTCCCGAGGCCCTGGACCTCACCTCGCAGTGGCTGGCCTGGGGGACGTACGCCGACGACTACTACCCGCTCGTGTTCGGCCACCGGCGCGACCTGGCGGGCGCGAAGCCGGCCCTGGCACGCCTGTCGGCCTGCATGCCGCTCAACGGCGAGCCGGTCCCCGCCCCGGCGGGCGGCATCGAGCGCGGACTCACCGACCTCTGGGCCCGTACGACGGCGGAGATGACCCCCGATCAGCGATGCACCCTGAAGCGGTCGATCGAGGTGATGACCGAGAGCTGGTTGTGGGAGCTGTCCAACCAGCTGCAGAACCGCATCCCCGACCCGATCGACTACCTGGAGATGCGCCGTGCGACCTTCGGTTCCGATCTCACCCTGAGCCTGTGCCGTATGGGCCGGGACCCCGCGATCCCGGCGGAGGTGTACCGCAGCGGGCCCGTGTGCTCCCTGGAGAACGCCGCCGTCGACTACGGGTGCCTGGTCAACGACGTCTTCTCCTACCAGAAGGAGATCGAGTACGAGGGCGAGATGCACAACGCCGTCCTCGTCGTGCAGAACTTCTTCGGCATCGACTACCCGACCGCACTCGGCGTCGTCCACGACCTGACGACCCAGCGCATGCAGCAGTTCGAGCACGTCCGCGCGCGCGAACTCCCAGTCATGTACGGGGACTTCGAGCTCACGGACGAGACTCGCGCCGCCGTGGAGGGCTACGTGGCCGACCTGCAGAACTGGATGGCGGCCATTCTCCACTGGCACCGGCAGGTCGCCCGCTACAAGGCCGACTACCTGGCCCGCCGGACCCACGGTTTCGTGCCGGACCACGCGTCCGCATCACCGGCCGGCGACCTCAGGCCACTCGGCTCCCCGCTCCCCGGCTGACACCCCGGACGATCAGTCGACCGTCGTGCCCGGTGCCCTCGTCCGACCCGCGGGACCGAGGAGCCGTAATCGGCTCGCGTTGCCCTCCGTGTCCCGGCAGGATGCTGCGCGCAGGCCTTTGTCCCGCTCCCGCACGCGCCCTCGGAGGTCCGATGACCGGTACCGCGCCCCTGGCCGGTGGTACGCCCGCCCCCTTCACCGCCGACGACTACCGGGTCCGCATGGAGCGCGCGGCGCGCTCCGCCGCGGACGCCGGGCTGGCGGGGCTGGTGGTGGCTCCCGGGCCCGACATGGTGTGGCTCACCGGCTACACGCCGCCCGCCGACACCGAACGGCTCACCGCGCTGGTCCTCGTGCCCGGGCAGCAGCCGGTGCTCGTCGTGCCCACGCTGGAGGCGCCGGACGCGCGGAAGGCGGCCGGAGCCCCCGGCATGTCGCTGCGTGACTGGACCGACGGCGTCGACCCGTACGCCGTCGCCGCCGGTCTCGTCGGTGGCGACGGGCGGTTCGGCATCAGCGACAACGCCTGGGCGATGCACCTGCTCGGCCTGCAGAAGGTGCTGCCGGAAGCCTGCTTCGCCTCCCTCACCGACGCCCTGCCGATGCTGCGCGCCGTGAAGGACGCGGCGGAACTGGAGCTCCTCGCGGCAGCGGGCGCGGCCGCGGACCAGGCGTTCGAGGAGATCCGGAAGGTTCCCTTCGCCGGGCGTCGCGAGTCCGACATCGGGCGCGACCTCGCCGATCTGCTGCTGCGCTTCGGGCACTCCCAGGTCGACTTCACCGTCGTCGGCTCCGGACCCAACGGTGCCGACCCGCACCACGAGGTCGGCGACCGCGTCATCCAGCGCGGCGACATGGTCGTCCTCGACTTCGGCGGTCTCAAGGACGGCTACGGCTCCGACACCACCCGCACCGTGCACGTGGGCGAGCCGACCGACGAGGAGCGCCGGGTCCACGACATCGTGCGAGCGGCCCAGGAGGCGGGCTTCCGGGCGGTACGGCCCGGCGTCGCCTGCCAGGAGGTCGACCGCGCCGCCCGCGCGGTGATCGACGACGCGGGGTACGGGGAGTACTTCATCCACCGCACCGGCCACGGCATCGGCGTCACGACGCACGAGCCGCCGTACATGATCGAGGGCGAGGAGCAGCTCCTCGTGCCCGGCATGTGCTTCTCCGTGGAGCCCGGCATCTACCTGCCCGGCCGCTTCGGGGTGCGCATCGAGGACATCGTCACGGTGGCCGAGGACGGTGGCCGCCGCCTCAACAACACCACCCGCGAGATGGTGATAGTGGACTGAGCGCACTTCGCAGGCGTTATATAGGAGACTTATCCTCGCCAACACCCCTGAACGAACACGGCTCGATCATGACCCAGGCACCGACTCCCACCGCGGACACCGTCCGCCGACTGGTCCGCTCGCTGCTCAAGGACGGCGCGGACGCGGACTCCGCGCCCGACGTGCGGCCCGTCGTAGAGGGCGAGCACTCCACCTGGTGGGTCGGTGCCCGCCATGTGCTGCGCCTGGCCCCCGACCGGGACGCCACGCTGCGGCAGCGCCGCGAGCTGCGTCTGCGCGAGCTGGTGCGCCCGCACGTGCCCGTCGCCGTCCCGGCGAGCGTGGCGCACGGCGAGTGGGCGCCGGGGCTGAGCTACACGCTCGACGCGCTGGTGCCCGGCGGTACGGGCGCCGAACACGATGTCTCGGCCCTGGGCGAGGCCGATCTGGCCGGGCTGCTCACCGGCCTGCGCGAGGTGCCCGTACGGCAGGCGGAGACGCTCGGCGTGCCGCGCGCGGCCCCGCGCTCGCTGGAGGCGCTGCGCCGCATGGCCGTGCCCGCCGCCGAACACCTGGGCGCCGCCGACGAGTTCGACCCCGCCCGGCTCCAGCAGCTGACCCCGGCAGGCGCGGCCCAGCTCGCCGCCCAGTCCGGTACGGCGGTCCTGGTGCACCACGACCTCAAGGGCGAGCACGTCGTGGTGAGCGCAGACGGGCGGGTGCGCGGCGTCCTCGGCTGGAGCGACGCGGCCGTCGGCGACCCCGCCGAGGACATCGCCGGGCTCGCCCTCGCCGTCGGCTCCGGCGCCGCCGTCCGTGCCGCCACGCTCGCCGGGTACGGCCCCCGCCCCTGCCTGCGCGGTCTGTGGCTGGCCCGGTGCGACACCGTCATCCGCCTCACGGACTGCCTCGACGGCCGCGACGCGGGTCCCCTGCCGCTCCTCAGGAGCCGGCTGCGCCGTGTCTGGGAGGCGATCATGCTGGAGCGGGTGACGGAGCTCAAGGACGACGGGACGAACGAGGAGTTGTAGCGTCCGCCTCAGCTCTGGGCCAGCACCACGCACGACTCGCCCGGCACGTACAGCAGCCCGTCCGCGCCGGGCGGCTCGACCGGCTCCCAGGCGGCGAGGACCTCGGCCCGGCGCGTGCCCAGCGGGATCGCCGCGCGCTCCTTGCCGAGGTTCACCGCCACGCGCACGTCCCCGCGCCGGAAGGCGAGCCAGCGCGCCTCCTCGTCGTACGCCACCTTGATGTCGGCGAGACCGGGGTCGGTGAGGTCCGGCTGCTCCGTGCGCAGGGCGATGAGCCGGCGGTACCAGTCCAGCACGCGCGCGTGCGGGTCGCGTTCGGGCTCCGTCCAGTCCAGGCAGGAGCGGTCGCGGGTCGCCGGGTCCTGCGGGTCGGGCACGTCCTCCTCGGCCCAGCCGTGCGCCGCGAACTCCCGTCGCCTTCCCTGCCGTACGGCCGCCGCGAGCTCCGGGTCCGTGTGGTCGGTGAAGAACTGCCAGGGGGTGCCCGCCGCCCACTCCTCGCCCATGAACAGCATCGGCGTGAACGGCCCGGTCAGGGTGAGCGCCGCCGCGCAGGCCAGCAGACCGGGGGAGAGGGACGCCGAAAGCCGGTCCCCCTGGGCGCGGTTGCCGATCTGGTCGTGGGTCTGGCTGTAGCCGAGCAGCCGGTGTCCGGCGACCCGCGCGCGGTTCAGCGGGCGGCCGTGCCTGCGGCCCCGGAAGCCCGAGTACGTGCCGTCGTGGAAGTAGCCGCCGGTCAGCGTCTTGGCGAGGGCGGCGAGGGGGGCGTGCGCGAAGTCGGCGTAGTAGCCCTGGGACTCGCCCGTCAGCGCGGTGTGCAGGGCGTGATGGAAGTCGTCGTTCCAACTCGCGTGCAGGCCGAGGCCGTGCTCCGCGCGCGGCGTGATGATCCGCGGGTCGTTGAGGTCGGACTCGGCGATCAGGAACAGCGGCCGGCCCAGCTCGGCGGCGAGTCCCTCCACGGCCGTCGACAGCTCCTCCAGGAAGGGGTACGCGCGCGTGTCGCGCAGCGCGTGCACCGCGTCCAGCCGCAGCCCGTCGAGCCGGTAGTCGCGCAGCCAGGCCAGCGCGCTGTCCACGAGATACGCCCGCACCTCGTCCGAACCGGGCGCGTCCAGGTTGACGGCCGAGCCCCAGGGGGTCTGGTGCGTCTGCGTGAAGTACGGACCGTACGCCGGCAGGTGGTTGCCCGACGGACCCAGGTGGTTGTGGACCACGTCCAGGACGACGCCCAGGCCGAGTTCGTGCGCCCGGTCGACGAACCGCTTCAGCGCGTCGGGGCCGCCGTACGGCTCGTGCACCGCCCACGGGGACACCCCCTCGTACCCCCATCCGTGCCGCCCAGGGAAGGGGGTCAGGGGCATCAACTCCACGTGGGTGACGCCTAGTTCGGCCAGATGCTCCAGCCGCTGCGCGGCCGCGTCCAGGGTGCCCTCGGGGGTGTACGTCCCCACGTGCAGCTCGTACAGCACGGCGCCCGGCAGCGGACGCCCCTCCCACGCCGTACGCCATGCGTACCGCCCCTGGTCCACGACCGCGCTCGGCCCCTCGGGTCCGTCCGGCTGGCGGCGCGAGCGCGGGTCGGGCAGCGCCGGACCGTCGTCCAGCGCGAATCCGTACCGCGAGCCGTCCGCCGCGTCCGCCTCGCCGCTCCACCACCCGGGCCGGTCGGGATCGCGCTCCAACGCGCGCGTGGCGCCGTCGCAATGGAGCGTCACGCGGTCTGCCTGCGGTGCCCACACCTCGAACTGCACGGACGGTTCCCCTTCGTCTGCTCACCGTGATGTAGCCAGTCCATCGTGCCGTGCGCGAGATCGATCCGCTTTTGAATCCCGCCTTTTCGGGCGGGTGTCGCGGGAAGTACGCGCGCGTGGCGGCCGTTTCCACGTCGCAGGAAGACGCTGGACAGCCAGGGGTGACTGGCCGACAATCACGAACGTGACGTCGTCCTTCGAGATGCATCCCTCTCCCGCGCGGCTGTCCGACGCGGAGCGCGACAAGGCGCTGCGGGTGCTGCGCGACGGCGTCGTCATGGGCCGTCTCTCGCACGACACGTTCGTGCGGCGCATGGAACTGGCCCTCGCCGCACGCCGGTCCGACGAACTCGCCGTGCTCACCGCCGACCTGCCGAACGAGAACCGCGTCTCGCGCGTCTTCTTCGGCACCGTCGAGGCGGTCTCCGGCTTCCCGGGCCGCCTGCGCGCCGCCTGGCAGGCCGAACGCCTGCCCAAGCTGCTGCTGCCCCACCCGGCCGCCGCCCACCCGCTGCGCATCGGCCGGGATCCGGGCAACGGGCTGCGGCTGAACCACGACACGGTGTCCCGCGTGCACGCCGAACTCAGCCACCAGAGCGGTATGTGGGTGCTGAGAGACCTCGGCTCGACGAACGGCACGACCGTGAACGGGCGCCGCGTCATCACCGCCGCCGTGGTCCGCGAGGGCGACCGGGTCGGCTTCGGGCGGATCGCCTTCCGGCTCTCGGCGAACTGAACGGCGCCCGGCCAACCGGCCACGCCTGTCGCGACGTTGCGCGTGCGGTGGCCGAAAAGGCGGTGCCCGTCGTGGTGTTGACGTACCCCTGAAGTCGTGACTCACTGTGCCTACACCATGCCCCCCAGGTGAACCGACGGCCTCACCTTGTGGAGGTGTGCCCTGCCGCTCCTGCGCTACCCGACCGTGGACGAGCTGGGCGTTCGCGCGGCCGAGCTCGTCGCCCGGCGCCCCGTGGACGCCCGGCTGCGCCGGATCGGGGCCTCGCGCGCGGGCTCGCCGCTGTGGCTGCTTTCGATCGGTCACGGCAGCCGTCACGTCCTCGTCGTCGCCGGCCCGCACGCCAACGAGCCGGTCGGCGGCGCCACCGCCCTGAACCTGGCCGAGCGCGCTCTCGCCGACTCCCGGCTCACCGAGGGCGCCGACGCCACCTGGAACCTGCTGCTGTGCCTCGACCCCGACGGCTCCCGCCGCAACGAGGGCTGGCTCGGCGGCCCGTACACCCTGGGCCACTACTTCCGGAACTTCTTCCGGCCCGGCTTCCTGGAGCAGCCCGAGTGGCTGCCCGACGGCGCGGCCGCGGCCGCACTGCCCGAGACCCGCGCCCTGCTGGAAGTGCAGGACGAGCTGCGGCCCTTCCTGCAGTGCTCGCTGCACGGCGTCGACATCGGGGGCGGCTTCGTGGAGCTCACCCGCGACCTGCCAGGACTCGCCCAGCGCCTCGCGCACACCGCGACCCGCCTCGGCATCCCCCGCGAACTCGGCGCGTACGACGCCCTGTACTGGCCCCCGTTGGGCCCGGCCGTGTACCGGATCCCGGCGCCGCGCCGCGGAGACGCGGTCGAGGCCATCACCGAGGCCGCCGTCGAGTCCACCTGGTTCCACCCGCAGCGGCACGGCACGGTCACCGCGATCGTCGAGGCGCCCATGTGGGGTGCGGCCGCCGTGGCCGACGGCTCGCCGCCCATCGACCGGGACGCGGTCCTGCGCGGCGTCAGCCGCACCCTGCGCCACGACGCACGCCTCCTGGAAGGCATCCTCGCCCGGATCAGGCCACGGCTCTCCACCGTGCCCGACACGACGAGCGTCCTCGCGGCCGTCGGCGACTACCTGCTGGTCTGCCCGGATCTCGCCGACACCTGGGACCCCGACACCGAGGACGGCAGGGGCCGCCCGCTCCCGCCGCTCAGCGCCGCCCACCTGGCCGCGCTGCGCATCGCGGGGCGCCGCCTTGCCCTGCGCACGGCCGGACTGCTGCACCGGCTCGCGCGCGACACCGGAGACGACGCGGCCGGTGTCCTGCCGGAGCTGGACCGGCTCATCGACGCGCGGTGCGACGAATACGACAACGGCTGTGGAGCGCGCTGGATCTCGGTCGGCCGTCAGGTCGAGTACCAGACGCGGGTGGTGCTCAGCGTGTTCGAACTGGCGGGCCGCTACGCGCGCGTGCGCTCCCGTTCGGGTGAGCCGGGGTGGGGTGCGGAGGCCGCCGTGCCGATGCATCGGGAATGACGCACACCATCACAGCGACGGCCGTACGCGGCGCTCTGCTCGCGGCGGCCGCCCTCCTGGCCGTCGGCCCTGCTCCGGCCGCCCACGCGGCAACGCCCGCGCAGTTCCCGGGCACGTGGCTCGACCTCACCGTCACCCGCGGCGAGACCGTGTCCGGCGACGCGCGCGGCACCCTGCTGACGTGCTTGCCGCCCCAGGGCCACCCGCACGCGGCCAAGGCCTGCGCCGAACTCGATGCGGCGCACGGCGACATCGGCGCCCTCCCGCCGAACCACGACGTCCTGTGCCCGATGATCTACGCCCCGGTGACCGTCCAGGCGTACGGGGTGTGGCAGGGGCGGCCGGTCGCGTTCCGGCACACGTTCTCGAACGCGTGTGAGATGGCCGCGCGGACGGGGGCGGTCTTCGCGCTCGACGCCTGAGGGGCCGGCGACGGGCGCCGCGCGCTCGTGGTGCGCGACGCGCTGCTGTGCGGACACCTCAAGCGGCCCGCTCCCGCGCGTGCAGGGCCGCCGCGAGCACCGTCCGGGACTGGTGCTCGACCTGGTGCTCCAGGGGGACCCAGCGGGCGCGGAAGCGGTCCGCGAAGGCCCCGCACCAGGAGGTGACGAGCTGTTCGAGCCGGGGCGCCGCGCTGTCGTCGGCCTCGCGCAGGACCCGCAGCAGCATCGCGGCCGCCCGCAGCGGCAGGCGCCGCCCGAAGGCGTCCACGCTGCCGACGTACGCCATCGTGGTCTGGGCGGGCGGGGTGTGGATCCAGTCGGCGGCCAGTCCGGGGATCAGCCCCAGCGCCCACTCGGCCGCCCGCAGCAGCGGTCCCTCGGCGCCGTCCAGCCGGGGGAGCGCCTCCCTGAGGATGAGGTCCACCTCCAGGGCGTCCCGCTGCAGCCGGCCGGCCAGACGCCGCATCGCCGCCGCCGGGGCGGGATGCGGCGCCGGGTCGTCGACCAGGTCGCTGGCCCACATCGGCACCTCCACCACCGCCGTCAGGCCGCCGTACCGGTGCGTGTGGTACCAGGTGCTGTGCCGCGCGTCGTCCGGCATGCTCGGGTAGGCGGCCTCCGAGTCGGGCCCCGGCATCACGTGCACCCCGGGGCCGGAGGCGGGCCAGGCCGCCGCGTCCGAGGCGCCCGCCTCCACCGGTATGTGCAGCTCCGCCGCGGACTTGGCGAACGGCTCTGCGAGGCCCGGCACGTCCCGCGTCAACTGCACCCAGCTGCCGCCCAGGTCGGTCCCGTGCAGCGTCACCTGGAGGTAGGGCCGCAGCTCGTCGATCACCGCGGTCAGGGCCCGTGTCTCGGGCGGCAGCCGGTCGGGCGGCAGCAGCGACGGCGACCACTCCGGCTGCTCGGGCCCGGCGGGCCGGTAGAAGCCGAGGTGGTAGTCGAGCAGGCTGCGCGGTGCCGGGGTCACATGGAGGCTCGCCCCGTCGGGGTCCGCGCACAGCAGGAAGTGCCAGGAGGTGCCGGCCCGCAGCTCCCGCTCGCGCAGGACGCGCTCGGCCAGCGCGAGGAGGGTGGAGCCGCCGGTCGGCTCGTTGGCGTGGGCGCCCGCCACCACCAGCACGGTCCGGCGGGCGTGGCCCACGGACAGCAGGTGCAGGGGTCTGCCCCCGCGGGAGACTCCCACCTGCCGCAGGGTGCACAGGGCGGGCCGGTGTGCGGCCAACGCCCTGGCGGACGCGACCAGTTCGGGAACGGTGAGGTAACGCAGCTCCGGCAGGAGACTCACCCCCCCGACGTGTCCGTCCGGCTCCGCTGTCCCCAGTGCCGCATGACAGTAGCTGAACTGTCAAGGACAGTACGGGGGGCGCCAGGGGTGACGCTCCGGCGGGAGGGTGCGCTCACTCCTCCCCGTCGTCGCCGGCCCGCTCCAGCAAGGCCACCGGCAGCCGGTCGAACAACTCGGCCACGCGCGCGTGCCCGGTGAACTCGCGCTCCGGAGCCAGCAGATCGGCCCACCGTCCTGGCGGCAGCGGCAGCCGGGTGTCGCGCCAGCCGCCCGCCTCCGCCAGCCGCAGCGACAGCCGGGTCACGGCCGTGACCACCTCGCCGGAGCGCGCGAACGCCACGCAGTGCGCCGCCGCCGGGCCCTCGGCGGTCAGCGGCTCGTACGTCCCCGCCTCCCCGAAGGCGTCCGGCCGCCGCGCGCGCAGCCCCAGCGCCGCCGCCGTCAGCGCGGCCTTCCCGCCCGGGTCCGCGGGCGGGAAGCGCACCGGCCGCCGGTTGTCCGGGTCCACCAGCGCCCGGTACTCGTCCTCCGTGCCCTGGTACAGATCGGGCACCCCGGGCATCGTCAGATGGACCAGGGCCGTCCCGAGGACGTTCGCCCGGACGTGCGCCGCCAGCGCGTCCCGGAAGGCGGCCACATGCGCACCTGTCACCCCGCACGGGCCCCTCGCCACGAACTCCGCGACCGCCTCCTCGTACGGCGGCTCCTGCTCGGTCCAGCTCGTGTACAGGCCCGCCTCGCGCACGTGCTTCAACAAGGCCTGCCCGACGCGCTCGGCCCCGCCCTCCGCCGGGCCGAGCCCGAACACCGTCTGCCAGGCAGCCCACGCCAGCTGTGCGTCCGGCACGCCCTCCTCGTCGCGGGTCACCTCGGCGAGCACCTCCGCCCAGCGCTCCGGGCACTCGGTGAGCACGGCCAGCGCCGCGCGCACATCGGCGCTGCGCTTGGTGTCGTGCGTCGTCACCACGGTCCCGGTGGCCGGCCAGTCGCGCTGCACACGCGCGCAGTACGCGTGGAAGTCCTCCGGGGACACGGCCGGGCGCCCCGGATCCCCGCCCACCTCGGTGGCCGACAGCAGCGGCACATAGCGGTAGAACGCCGTGTCCTCCACGGACTTGGCGCGCAGCGCCGAGGCGGTCTGCGCGAACCGCTCGCGGAACTCGATGAGTTCGGGCGCGTCAGGGGCGTCCGGCGCCGCGCCGTGCGACGTACCGAGCAGCAGGTCGCGTACGGCGTCGACCGCCTCCCCCTCCTCGGGCACGAGGAAGGCGAGCCGGGCCTCGCGGGCGGCCTCCTGCGTGACCACGGAGGCCGTGTCGGTGGAGGTGTACGGCCGGTACACGCGCATCCGCACCAGCAGTTCCCGCAGCGCGGTGTGCAGCGCCCAGGGCGCGCGGTCGCGGTGGGCCGGGTCCGGCGACGCGGCGCACGCGCGGCTCGCCGCCCGGGTCAGCCGGTCCATCTCGGCGGCCAGCTCGTGTGTGAGCACCCTGTACGCGGCCCGGCGCGCCGTGGCCGCCCAGTCACCGCCCCGGTCCGTCTGCGGGGCCGCGAACCGCCGGTAGCGCGCGAGCAGTTCACCGGCGCCGGCGGGGTCCGTGAACAGCCCGTCGACGTGCCGGAGGGCGTCGTAACCGGTGGTGCCCGCGACCGGCCACGACGCCGGGAGCCGCTCCCCGTCGGCCAGGATCTTCTCGACGACGGTCCAGCGCCCGCCGGTCGCCTCGTGCAGCCTCCGGAGGTAGCCGTCGGGGTCGGCGAGGCCGTCGGGGTGGTCGACGCGCAGCCCGTCGAGCACCCCCTCGCGCAACAGCCGGAGGATCGTGGCGTGGGTGGCGTCGAAGACCTCCGGGTCCTCCACCCGTACCCCGATGAGCTCCGAAATGCTGAAGAAACGCCGGTAGTTGAGCTCGGTGCGGGCCAGCCGCCACCACGCCGGCCGGTACCACTGGGCATCGAGCAGCTGCGGCAGCGGCAGCTCCTCGGTGCCCTCCCGGAGCGGGAAGACGTGGTCGTGGTAGCGCAGCACGTCGCCGTCGGCCACCAGGTGGCCGAGCTCCTCGCCCACCGGCCCGCCGAGCACGGGCAGCAGCAACTGCCCGCCCTGCGCCGCCCAGTCGATGTCGAACCAGCGCGCGTACGGCGACTTCGGGCCCTCCCGCAGCACCTCCCACAGGGCGCGGTTGTGGCGCGGGGTCATGGCCATGTGGTTCGGCACGATGTCGGCCACCAGGCCCAGACCGTGCCCCCTCGCGGTGTGCGCGAGGGCGCGCAGGCCCTCCTCGCCGCCCAGCTCGCCGCGCACGCGCGCGTGGTCCACGACGTCGTAGCCGTGCGCCGAGCCCGGCACCGCCTCCAGCACGGGGGACAGATGCAGATGGGAGACGCCGAGCGACGCCAGGTACGGCACGGCGACCGCGGCGGCCGCGAACGGGAAGTCGGGCTGCAGCTGGAGCCGGTAGGTGGCCGTCGGCGTCCTGGGGTCGGGTCGCTCAGATGTCATGCAGACCTACGTACCCGTCCCGCCACGTTTCGTGACATCGGCGCCCCCCGGCCGGCGTCACACGGGCCGCTGCAGCACCGTCAGGCTCCGGTCCGGCAGCGTGATCCGGTCCCCGGCCCGCACCTTCGCACCGGTGTCGGGCGGCACCCCCTCCGTACGGGCGGTGTCGACGACCACCTGCCACTGCCGGCCGTGGTCCACCGGGACGACGAAGCCGAGGGGCGCCGGCGAGGCATTGAACATCAGCAGGAAGGAGTCGTCGCCGATGTGCTCCCCGCGCGGACCGGGCTCGGAGATCGCGTTGCCGTTGAGGAACACCGTCAGCGCCGACGCCCGCGCCAGATCCCAGTCCCGCCGGGTCATCTCGCTCCCCTCCGGAGTGAACCAGGCGATGTCGGACAGCTCGTCGTGGGTGCCCTCCACCGGGCGCCCGTGGAAGAAGCGCCGCCTGCGGAAGACCGGGTGCTCCCTGCGCAGCCACACCATCGCGCGCGTGAACTCCAGCAGCCCGCCGCCGTCCGCGTCGTCGGCGTCAGGGTCGGGCCACGCCACCCAGGACACCTCGTTGTCCTGGCAGTACGCGTTGTTGTTGCCTCCTTGGGTGCGCGTGAACTCATCCCCGTGGCTGATCATCGGCACGCCCTGGGACAGCATCAGCGTGGCGACGAAGTTCCGCATCTGACGGGCACGCAGCTCCAGCACGCCCGGGTCGTCGGTGTCGCCCTCCGCCCCGCAGTTCCAGGACCGGTTGTGGCTCTCGCCGTCCCGGTTTTCCTCGCCGTTGGCGTCGTTGTGCTTGTCGTCGTACGAGACGAGGTCGTGCAGCGTGAACCCGTCATGGCAGGTCACGAAGTTGATGGAGGCCAGCGGGCGCCGCCCGTCGTCCTGGTAGAGGTCGGAGGAGCCCGTCAGCCGGGAGGCGAACTCCGCCAGCGCGCGTGGCTCGCCCCGCCACAGGTCGCGCACGGTGTCGCGGTACTTGCCGTTCCACTCGGTCCACAGCGGCGGGAAGTTGCCCACCTGGTAGCCGCCCTCGCCCACGTCCCACGGCTCGGCGATCAGCTTCACCTGGGAGACCACCGGGTCCTGCTGCACCAGGTCGAAGAACGACGACAGCCGGTCCACCTCGTGGAACTGCCGGGCCAGCGTCGCCGCGAGGTCGAAGCGGAACCCGTCGACATGCATCTCGGTGACCCAGTACCGCAACGAGTCCATGATCATCTGGAGTACGTGCGGGGACCGCATGAGCAGGGAGTTCCCGGTGCCCGTGGTGTCCATGTAGTAGCGGGGGTCGTCCGTCAGGCGGTAGTACGACGGGTTGTCCAGGCCGCGGAAGGACAGCGTCGGGCCGAGGTGGTTGCCCTCGGCGGTGTGGTTGTAGACCACGTCCAGGATGACCTCGATCCCGGCCTCGTGCAGCGCCCGGACCGCCGACTTGAACTCCAGGACCTGCTGGCCGCGGTCGCCCCAGGAGGCGTACGCGTTGTGCGGGGCGAAGAAGCCGATGGTGTTGTAGCCCCAGTAGTTGCCCAGGCCCATGTCGGCCAGCCGGTGGTCGTTCACGAACTGGTGCACCGGCATCAGCTCCAGCGCGGTGACGCCCAGCTCGCCCAGGTGCTCCAGGACGGCCGGGTGCGCGAGCGCGGCGTAGGTGCCGCGCAGCTCCTCCGGCAGTCCCGGGTGGCGCATGGTCAGGCCCTTCACATGGGCCTCGTAGATCACCGTGTGGTGGTAGCCGGTGCGCGGCGGCCGGTCGTCGCCCCAGTCGAAGTAGGGGTTGATCACGACCGACGTCATGGTGTGCGGGGCCGAGTCGAGGTCGTTGCGCTTCTCCGGGGCGTCGAAGTGGTAGCCGTAGACCTCCTCGCCCCAGCGGACCGCCCCGCCGATCGCCTTCGCGTACGGGTCGAGCAGCAGCTTCGCCGAGTTGCAGCGCAGACCGCGCGCGGGGTCGTACGGCCCGTGCACCCGGAACCCGTACCGCTGCCCGGGCATGATGCCCGGCACGTACGCGTGCCGCACGAACGCGTCGCTCTCCCGCAGTTCCACCGCCGTCTCCGAGCCGTCGTCGTGCAGCAGACACAGCTCTACTCGGTCCGCGGCCTCGGTGAACACCGCGAAGTTGGTCCCGGCGCCGTCGTACGTGGCGCCGAGCGGATACGCCTCTCCAGGCCAGACCTGCATGGCACACGACTCTTCCAGGTGGGCTCCGCCGCCGGGGCGCCTTCGCCCGGAGTCTCCCCGAAAGCGACACCGCCACCCGTCGCTCCCGGCCCCCGATCCTGCGCTCGGCGGGCCGCCGAGGCGGGTCCACCGGCGCGGCCTGCGCATCACCCGGCGCGACGCCACCGCTATGAATCCGCTCACTCCGTCCGCCCGTCCCGCTCAGAACGGGTACGGAATGGAAGGAAGTTGAGGAGAGACCCTGTCCATCCGGCTGCATCGCCGACCGCTCCCGGAGTACCCTTCCTTGATCGTTGAGACGGAGTGCTCGGGGGAGCGGAAGGCGGTGCACGGGTGGGCTCGGGAGGGCTGGAGCTGCCCCCTGGTGACGAGGGTCGCGAGGGAAACTCCACGGACGTCCCGCCCGGCGCGGTGTCCCTGGCGCGGCCGATGGACGCGGGGGCGATCGGACCGGAACTGGACTGGGGCGCCGAGGCCTGGCGCGAGGTGCGGACGCGCGCCCAGCGGGCCGGCCGGGCCTACATCTGGCTGAACCTCGTCGAACAGCGGCTGCGCGCGGTCGTGGCCGCCGTCCTGCGGCCGGTCTACGAACCGGTGCACGGCGACGACTGGGTGGTCGCCGCGGCCGGACCCGCCGGACAGGAATGGGTGCAGCGGGCCGTCGCCGTCCGCGAAGTCAGCCGCCGCAAGGGCTACTTGCTCGACCCGGCCGACGACAACGTCATCAGCTTCCTCACGCTGCCCCAGCTGCGCGAGCTGATGGTGCAGCACTGGCCGTGCTTCGAGCCGTACATCGACGAGCGCCGGGACGTCGAACTCGCCCTGGACGAGCTGGAGGTCACCCGCAACGTCGTCTCCCGCAACCGGGCCCTGTCCGAGGCCGTCCTGGCCCAGGCCGAACGGGCCTCGGCCCGGCTGCTGGCCATGCTCGGCTCGGGCGGCGACGTGCCGTCCTCGCGCCGGCTGCCCGTCGACGCGGTCGAGGACCTGGTCGGCGACCGGTACGCGGACGTGGTCGCCGTGCACCCCGACCGGGTGCGGCTGATGCGTCAGTTCCCCGCCGAGGACCTCTTCGGCGGCGCCCGCCGCCTCGACGCCATCGGCATCGGACTCAACCTGCTCGTGCAGAACTTCTCCGGACGGCGGCTGGTGCGCCTGGCCGAGTCCGGCTGCCGGGTCCGGCTGCTGTTCCTCAATCCGGCCTCCAGCACGGTGAAACGGCGCGAGCGCGAACTCGGCATCAAACGGGGCGAACTGGGCCGCTCCGTCGAGATGAACATCCTGCACATGCGCCGGGTGCGCTCCCGGCTGCGCGACCCGGGCGCCTTCGAGATCCAGGTGTACGACGAGACGCCGCGCTTCACCGCCTACCTCGTGGACGGCGACGGGGCCGACGGCATCGCCGTGGTGCAGTCGTATCTGCGCAGGGCGCGGGGCATGGAGTCGCCGGTGCTGGTGCTCCGCAACGGAAGCCGGATGCTCAGGTCGAACGCCTCGGGCGACGCGGTCGAACCCGGGCTCTTCCCCACCTACCGCGAGGAGTTCGAGCTGGCCTGGGCGGATTCGCGACCGGTGTCGTAAGGCGTCCCGGGTGGTCCACGGCGGCCCGGTCCGGGCGGTAAGCGGAACCGGGTCGTCGGATTGTCAGTGGCGCATGCGAAGGTGGAGACCACTGGGGGACAGCACCACCACGAAGGGGGACCGCCCATGAGCTGGCACCGGGAGCTGCTGATCGGCTTCGACCTGGAGACGACCGGGACCGACCCGCGCACCGCGCGCATCGTCACGGGGGCCGTGATCGAGGTCAGAGCGGGGCAACCGGCCGGACACCGGGAGTGGCTGGCGAATCCGGGCGTGCCCATACCGGCCGGCGCGGTGGCGGTGCACGGCATCACCAACGAGCGCGCGGTGGCCGAGGGTCGCCCGGCCGACCAGGTCGCGGACACCATCGCCGACGTCCTCACGACGTACTGGAAGACCGGCGTCCCCGTCGTCGCCTACAACGCCGCCTTCGACCTCACCCTGCTCTCCGCCGAACTGCGGAGGTACGGGCTGCCGTCGCTGTCCGAGCGTCTGGGCGGCGTGGACCCGGCCCCGGTCGTCGACCCGTACACCATCGACCGCCGCGTCGACCGCTACCGCCGAGGCAAGCGCAACCTGGAGGCGGTCTGCGCGGAGTACGGCGTCGTGCTCGACGCCGCCCACGACGCCTCGGCCGACGCCCTCGCCGCGGCCCGCCTGGCTTGTGCGATTGCCGACCGTCACCCCAAGGTCGCGGCCCTCGGCCCGGCGGAGCTGCACCGCCGCCAGATCGAGTGGTACGCGGAGTGGGCGGCGGACTTCCAGAACTTCCTGCGCCGCAAGGGCGACGCGACCGCCGTGGTCGACGGGGCATGGCCCATGCGGGAGTTGGCCCAGGAGACGGTCTGACCCGTCCCCCGGGTCCAGAGTTGATCTCTAAGGGGAAGCCGGGGAACGGGGCGACGGTGAGCGCGCGGCCGTAGAGACCGGTCGTGCGGCGTCCAGAACGCGGGCGCGCTTCAGTGCGTCGAGCCGGAGCTTTGTCGCGGCATTGAGATCGCGCCGCTGCTGCGCGGTCAGTTCGCCCAGGTATCGCGGCCCCACGCGATCGACCACCCCGGGCAGATCGACGGTGAGCACGCACGCGGCGTCGGCCTCGGCGATCCGTACCTCCGCGCGCGGTGCGACGCCCTTCGTCGGAGGGGCGTCGTGACTCCGACGGGCCGCGGCGGCCCGGGCGCTCTCCATCGAGGCGAAGGGCAACCTCCGCTTCGTCATGCAGGAAGACCACTGGTCAAGGGCTCGGCGCGTGGCGGCGTCGTCGGCGATCCGTCCACGAACGGCGTTGTAGGCCTCCTGCGGAACGTACGAGACCTTGGCCGCCGCCATGACGTCACCGTAGAGACGGACGCGGCCGCGGGCGATGCAGCCCGTGGTCGCGAAGGTGAACCGTGGGCCGCTCGACAGCCGTAGCGTGGCGCGCTGCCCTGGATCGCCGGTGAGCGCACGGGCGTAGACCTGCCGCTTCGCCGCCGGAAGCCCGGGCGGGTACTGGTCGTCGGGGGACGGGCCGGGGTCGGAGAACCCGTAACCGTGGCTCCGCCGTGCCTCGGGATCGGGGTGCCAGGGGTCGTCGTCCCGGGCGGTGGCAGCGTCAGCGGCGGGCTGACCGAAGCCCTGCGCGGCCATGCACCGACGGGTCAGCTCGTCCTCCGCCCGGCGGAGTGTGCGCTGCTCCTCGCGGTAGGGGGAGGTCCGCAGCGCGAGGTCCACGGCTGCCTGGCTCAGGGCCGGTCCGCCGGGCCGGCCCGCCGGTCCCGCCGGCTGCGCGCGAACGCAGCCGGCGGAACCGAGGGCCAATACGGCGACGGCTACCGCGGCGACCGCGGGTGTGGCCATCGGACGCATGTCATCGATCCTCAGCCGCACCACCAGTTGTTGGAGCTGATGGCGTCGTTCCAGTTGCCCCCGCTCGGCTTGCCCCACTTGGTCAGATCGGCGGCCTGGGTGTCACGGTTGATCACCCACGAGGATCCGCCGTAGTTCGCGTTCTCGTACACCACGGCCTCGCAGCTGAGCCCCTCGTTGCGAATGGCCGAGGCGCAGTCGTTCCAGTGCCGGACCGAGTCGCACCCGCCGGCGAAGTTGCCCCAGTAGGTGTTGTTGCCGGACACCTTGCCCATCGAGCCACCGTAGTTGGCGTTGACCCAGAAGCAGAGGTAGCCGCTCTCGTTCGGGCAGTCGGTCACGGCCGCCTGGGCCGAGGGCGCGAGTGCCAGACCGGAGAAGACAAGGGCTCCGGTCGCGAGTACGGACATGGCGATTCGACGCACCGTAGTTCGATCCTCTCTGTGGAGGTGAGCTTGCTGACGATGTGTGACTCCCCGAGTCTGGGCGGCGGGGCCAGGGCCGTCGTTGATCGCGAGCGCCGTCCGGTTGTCGTTACGTGCCGTCCCGGCCGGTCCGTTCCGTGCCGTCGCGGCCAGCGCACCGGATCGCGCGCCGGTAGTCACCGGGCGGCATCCCGTAGGCCGCGCGGAACAGGCGGCTGAAGTGCGCCTTGTCGGGTAGGCCCCAGCGGGCGGCGACGGCCTGGACGGGGCGGTGGTCGTGGCGGGGGTCGGCCAGATCGCGATGACAGTTCTCCAACCGGCGTCGGCGTATCCAGCCCGCGACCGTGAGCCCTTGCGCTTGGTAGAGGCGGTACAGCTGGCGGGTGGAGACGTTGTGGGCCGCGGCCACGACGGCCGGAGTCAGTCCCGGGTCGGCCAGATGGTGCTCGATGAAGGCACGGGTCCGCAGAAGCAGGGTGTGGTGACGGCTCTCCAAGGGCAGCAGGCTCTCTGCCTCCAGGTGATGGGCGCACACGGCCGCCAGGAGATCGACCGTGACGGCGGTCAGACGCGGGGCGTCCGCCGGGGTGTAGGAGCCGGTGTCACCGACCAACTGCTCCAGAAAACAGGCCAGCAGTCTGCCCACACCTCTGTCGCCGGGCAGGCGCAGGGCGGTGAGCGAGCGGACGACGTCCTGCGGAAGCGGCAGCAGCGCGCGGGGAATCTGCACCATGATGCCGTGCACGGCGCCGCTGGTGCCCGGCTCCGCCCAGCCCTGCCAGGGCCGGGAGGTGTCGTAGAGCGTCATCTCGCCGGCCGAGCTCGTGGTGTCGTGGCCCCCCTGGATGATCCGGTGGCCACCGCTCCGGTTGAGCATCACCTGATAGCTCTCGGGGTCGGACCGCCGGATCAGCTTCGCCGGCCGGTACGTCTCCAGCCGGGGGTACCCCAGACCGGACACCTGGATCGCGCCCAGGTCCACCAGCCGTAACCGTGCCCGGAAGTCCGGCGCGTGCTCGCTGCGCTGCCGGTTGGGGACCAGCGTGTCGCTCGTCATGCCCTGCCAGTAGTCGAACCGTTCGGCGGGCGGTAGGACACTCGTGCAGAACTCCGTGACCTTCGTCATGAACCCTCCCCTGGTGGCGTCCCTGTGGAGCCAGGGACGTCAGCGGCGAAAGTATTGGCGACGGCCGGGTGCGGCGGAAGATCTCGGGAGGCCAGAAGGCCAGAAGGTCAGAACGGATACCAGCGCACCGTCTCGTCGCCGTCCCGCAGCGAGGCCACCCGGCGCCGGAACTCGGTCAGTGCCGCGGGGTTGGCGGGGGCGTGCTGCGCGACCCAGGCGCAGCTCGCCGTCTCCCGGGCCCCGCGCAGCACGGAGCAGCCCTCCCATGCGCGCACGTCCCAGCCGTACGCCTGAGTGAAGGCGTCGTAGGTCTCGGCGGGCAGGCCGTACCGGTCGCGGGAGAGGGCCATGACGACGAGGTCGTGCTCGCGCAGGTCGGCGGAGAAGGTCTCCAGGTCGACCAGGACCGGACCGTCCGGGCCGACGTGCACATTGCGGGGCAGGGCGTCGCCGTGGATCGGGCCCGGCGGCAGATGGGGCGTCAGCGCGGCCGCGGCCGCCGCGAAGCCGTCACGGCGCTCGCGCAGATAGGCCGCGTCGGCCGGGTCGATCGCGTCGCCCGCGAGGCGCAGCCAGCGTTCCACGCCGCCCAGCAGCTCGCGGCGGGGGAGGGTGAAGGAGGGGGCGGGCAGGGCGTGCACGACCCGGAGCAGTTCCGCGAGATCGCGCGGCTCCGCGGGCCGTACGGCATCGGGCAGCCGGTGCCACACGGTCACCGGGTGCCGCCCGTCCACCAGCACGGCCTCGGACGCGGCCGCCCGCACCGCCGGCACGCCCGCCTCGGCCAGCCAGCCGGCGATGTCCAGTTCCCGCCGCGCCCGGTCCAGGAGCTCGGCGTCGCGGCCCACCTTGACGACCAGGTCACCGGCGGCGAACACCGCGTTCTCGCCGAGGGCGAGGAGCCGCGTGTCCCGTGCCGGACCGGGCAGCACCCCCGCCGCGGCCAGTACGTCCCGCGCCCGCGCCTCGTCCATCCGTCCGCCTCCGTGCCCTGTGCGTTGCCTGTGACTGTGTCTCTGCCTGTTCCTGCGCGGCCAGTGTCGCATTCGCACAGGTCGGACCCCGTGCGTGGTCCCTTGACGGGCAGCCGGGGCTTTCACGAACATGAACACGCCAACCGACCTGTGCGAAGGGGCTGATTCCGTGACATCAGTGAGCGAAGTGACTCAGTCGAGGCAGCGCGCCCCGAGCCCGAACGGACAGCGGCATCTCACTGGTCACGGCGCCTGGTTCCTGGTGCTGCCTGCCCTGATCCCGATCCTCGTGCTGAGCGTCGGACCCCTGCTGTACGGCATCCTGCTGGCGTTCACCGACGCCCAGTCCGGCCGGACCGCGCCCACTCAGTGGACCGGCATCCTCAACTTCCGGGATCTGGCGCAGGACACGCTGTTCTGGGAGTCGTTCCGGATCGGACTGGTGTGGGCGGTCGGCGTGACCGTGGCGCAGTTCCTGCTCGCCCTCGGCCTCGCCCTGCTCCTGAACCAGGACCTGCGGCTGCGCTGGCTGGCACGGGCCCTCGCGATCGTCCCCTGGGCGATGCCCGAGGTCGTGGTCGGCATCATCTGGCGGCTCGTCTACAACCCCGACGCGGGCGTCCTCAACGAGACCCTGCGCGGCCTGGGCCTCGGCGACGGCCGAGACTGGCTGGGCGCACCGGCCACCGCCTTGCCCGCGGTGATCGTCGTCGGCGTCTGGGCGGGGATGCCGCGCACTACGGTCGCCCTGCTCGCCGGGCTGCAGAACACCCCGCGCGAACTGCACGAGGCGGCCGCGGTGGACGGCGCGGGTGCCTGGCGCCGCTTCCGCACGGTCACCTGGCCCGCCCTCAGGCCGGTCGCGCTGGCCGTCACCGCGCTCAACCTGATCTGGAACTTCAACGCCTTCGCCCTGGTCTACGTGCTGACCAGCGGCGGACCCGGCGGCCGCACCCGGCTGCCCATGCTGTTCGCCTACGAAGAGGCCTTCCGCTACGGCCAGTTCGGTTACGCGGCGGCGATGGGATGTGTGATGGTCGCGGTGATCGCGATCCTCCTCGCCGTGTTCCTCGCGGGCCGGCTGCGAAGGGGTGACGACGCATGACGAACCGACGACGGCACATGAGGCCCGGCCCCGGGGCGCGCCTCGGCCAGTACGCCGCGCTGCTCGCCTATCTCGTCTTCCTCGCCTTCCCTCTCCTCTGGCTGCTCTCCACCGCCTTCAAGTCACCGCGCGAACTGGGCAGTCCGCATCCCACCTGGATCCCCAGGGACCCCACCCTGGCCAACTTCCGGCAGGCCTTCGCCGAACAGCCCCTGCTCCACGCCGCGTTCAACTCTCTGCTCGCCGCGCTCGGGGCGGCCGTGATCGCCGTACTGCTCGCGACCCCCCTCGCGTACGTCATGGCGCGGCGCCGCTCGGCGCTGTCCAGGGCCGCGTCGGGGTGGGTGGTGGTCAGCCAGGCGTTCCCGTTCGTGCTGCTGATCATCCCGCTGTTCCTGGTGCTGAAGAACCTGCGGCTGATCGACTCCGTGAGCGGACTGGTCATGGTCTACGTGGTGTGGGCGCTGCCGTTCGCGCTGTGGATGCTCGCCGGGTACGTGCGGTCGGTGCCGCCGGACCTGGAGGAGGCCGCGGCGGTCGACGGCGCGGGCCGAATGCGGACCCTGGTGTCGGTGACGGCGCCGCTGCTGGCGCCGGGGATCGCGGCGACGGCGCTGTTCGCGTTCGTCACCGCCTGGAACGAGTTCTTCTTCGCGCTGGTGCTGCTGAAGACCCCGGAGAATCAGACCCTGCCCGTGGTCCTCACGCACTTCATCGGCGCGGAGGGCGCGGCGGACCTCGGCCCCCTGGCCGCGGCCGCCTTCCTTGCGACGCTGCCCTCGCTGGTGGTGTTCGCGGTCATCCAGCGACGGATCACGGGCGACATGCTCGCCGGGGCGGTGAAGAGCTGATGCGGACCATGAGACTGCTGGCCCTGGTGGTGCTGCTCCTTCTCGCGGGCTGCACCTCCGGCACCGGGCACGACGGTGGCAGGATCACCCTGCGCTTCCAGTCCCTGGCCTGGCAGACGGAGTCCGTCGCCGCCAACAGGGAACTCGTGAAGCAGTGGAACGCCACCCATCCACGGGTCAAGGTCGAGTATGTCCAGGGGAGTTGGGACAGTGTCCACGACCAGCTGCTCACCTCCTTCGAGGGCGGCGAGGCGCCGGACGTCATCCACGACGCCTCCGACGACCTCGCGGACTTCGCCTATGGCGGCTACCTCGCCGACCTGACCGACCTGCTGCCCGCGAAGCTGAAGTCCGGCATACCGCAGCGCAGTTGGGACACTGCGACCTTCGGTCACGGGATCTACGGCGTGCCCTTCCTCCAGGAGCCGCGCGTGCTGATCGCCAACGCGACCGTGCTGCGAAGGTCGGGCGTGCGGATACCGACGCCCGAACACCCCTGGAACTGGCAAGAGTTCCGGCAGGTGGCCAGGAAGTTGAGCGGTGGCGGCAAGTACGGCGTGGCCTGGCCGCTCAAGGAGCCTGTCTCGGCCACGCTCAACCTGTCGCTGTCGGCGGGCGGGGAACTCTTCCACCGCGGCGCGGACGGCAAGGCCGCCGTGCGCTTCGACGCGGCCGACCAGGTGGTGCCGCGCACCATCCACGACCAGGTCGTCCTCGACCGCAGCGCGCCGAGTGCGACGCTGGGCAGCGGCGGCTCGGACACCCTGCCGGGCTTCTTCGGCGGCAGGTACGCGATGGTCCCGCTGGGCTTCTCCTACCGGCAGCAGATCGCGCAGCAGGCGCCGAAGGGCTTCGACTGGCAGGTGCTGCCCGCGCCGGCCGGCGCCGACGGCCTCACCCAGGGGGTCAGCCCGCAGACACTGTCCATAGCCGAGGACAGCCCCCACAAGAAGGAGGCGGCGGAGTTCATCGAGTTCCTGCTCCGGCCGAAGAACATGGTGCGGCTGGCCCTCGGCGACTGGATGCTGCCCACCGGCACCGAGGCCCTGAAGGACCCGGCCCTGCGCACCGCCAAGGACGGCTGGGCCACCGGCACCGCCCTGGCGGCCCGCCTGCGCTCCGCGCCCGCCCAGTCCGTGCGCGGGTACCCGGAGTGGAAGGACAAGGTGGCCACCCCGGCCCTCCAGGAGTACTACAGCGGCGCGATCGGGACCGGCGAGCTGCGTCGCCGCCTGGAGAAGGAGGGGAATCTGGTGCTGGCGCGGTACCAGCGCTGAGCGCCGTTCCGGGTGCTGCCCAGCGAAGGGGTGGGGGCCCGCAGCGACGTCCGATCCGTCAGTAGAGGCCTGGTTTGTGATGAAGGAGCCTCGTCGAACTCATCACAGGTGCGTGAAGACGTCGCCGCGCGCCCGCCCGATCGGCCAGAGTTTCGCGCAGCCCGGCCCGCCGGGCACGGCCGTCGCGCCCGCCCCCACGGGGCGCGACGGCCACCCCTAAGGTGACCGGATGACGACCTATGCGGCGCTCCTGCGCGGAATCAACGTGGGCGGCAAGAAGAAGGTCCCCATGGCCGAGCTGCGAGGGCTCATGGAAGGCCTGGGCCACGAGGGCGTACACACCCATCTGCAGAGCGGCCAGGCCGTGTTCACCACCGGCCGGGGCGACGAGGAGTCCCTCGCCGACGAGCTCACACGGGCTATCGAGGGCCATTTCGGCTTCCCCGTCGACGTGCTCGTACGCGACCACGCCTACCTCGAGGCGGTCGCGGCCGCCTGTCCCTTTCCGGCCGCCGAACTGGAGCCCAGGCAGCTCCACGTCACGTACTTCTCCGCGTCCGTCGGTGCGGAGCGCTTCGCGGACATCGATCCGGCCGCCCATCTTCCCGAGGAGTTCCGCCTCGGCGACCGAGCGCTGTACCTGTACGCCCCCGACGGCCTCGGCCGCTCCAAGCTCGCCGAGGCGCTGGCGCGGCCCCGCGTGAACCGGGGGCTCATCGCCACCTCGCGCAACTGGAACACGGTCGTCAAGCTCGTGGAACTGACGGGGAGTTGAGATCAACAGGCGTCGTAGGCTCTGCCCATGCGCTACATCATCATCGGGGCAGGGGCGGTCGGCGGCACCGTCGGAGGAAGGCTCGCCCAGGCGGGCCGCGAGGTCGTCCTCGTCGCACGGGGCAAGCAGCGCGCGGCGCTGAGCGAGGGCGGGCTGCGGCTACGGGTGCCGGAGGGCGAACTGACGTACCGGCTGCCGGTGGTGGACGGTCCGGGTCCGCTCGGCGAACTGCGCCCCGACGACGTGCTCGTGCTGGCCGTGAAGACCCAGGACAGCGTGGCCGCCCTGGAGGCGTGGAGCTCCGCGCCGGTGGCGGGCGGCGGTACGGCGGCCGAACGGCTGCCGCTGGTGTGCGCCCAGAACGGGGTGGAGAGCCAGCGGCTCGCCCTGCGCCGCTTCCGCCATGTGTACGGCGTATGCGTCTGGCTGCCCTCGGCCTTCGTGGAACCCGGCGTCGTCTCCGCCGCCGGCGCCCCGCTCACCGGCATCCTGCACCTGGGCGGCCATCCGCACGGCACCGACGACACCGCCCGGCGGATCGCCGCCGACCTCGAGGCGTCCCGCTTCGAGGCGCCGGTCGTGCCGGACGTCGCCCGCTGGCAGTACGCCAAGCTGCTCGGCAACCTCGGCAACTCCCTGGAGGCGGTCAGCGGCCCGATCGAGGACGACGCGGGGAAGGCGCTCTTCGCGCGGGTGCGGGCCGAGGGAGCGGCCGTGCTCGACGCCGCCGGGATCCCGTACGCGAGCGTCGAGGAACAGCGGCAGGCACGCGGCGACAAGGTCACCCTCGTCCCGCTCGACGGCGCCCCGCGCGGCGGCGGCTCCTCCTGGCAGTCCCTCACCCGCGGCACCGGCACCATCGAGGCCGACTACCTCAACGGCGAGATCGTCCTCCTCGGCCGTCTGCACGGCGTACCGACCCCGCTGAACGAACTGCTCCAGCGCCTCGCCAACCAGTTCGCGCGGGAGCACCGGCCGGCCGGCTCGATGCCGCTGGCCGAGCTCGTGCGGCGGGCGGACGAGGCTGTCGCGTTTGTTCAAGAGGCCTGAGCGGACACTGCCTAGCGTGGGCCGCATGACGTACGACGACCTGCACCCTTACATGATCGAATGCGCCGCCGAGGCGGCCCGCGTCGCGCGCGGTGTCACGGCGGCCCGGCTCGACGACCGGACGCACTGCCCCGACTGGGACGTCCGCGCCCTCGTCAACCACTGGGTCCTGTACACCTCGCACGGCCTGGAGCACCGCGCCCGGCGCGAGCAGCTCCCCGAGGAGCTGACCGAGCGCGACTTCACCGCCGATCCCGACTGGGCGGAGGCGTACGCCGCCCAGCTGGACCGGGCGGTCGCCGCCTGGGCAGATCCGGCGGTGTGGGAGGGCGAGATCGACCTCGGCATGGCGACGATGCCGGCCACCGCCATCGCCTCGATGATCATCAAGGAGATGGCGGTGCACGGCTGGGACGTCGCGACCGCCACCGGTCAGCGCTACCGCGTCTCGGACGGCGCCTCCCGCTTCGTCCTGGACGTGGTCGAGACCCACGGCGACCTCTACCGCAAGTACGACGGCTTCGCCGATCCGGTCCCCACCGGGCCCGACGCGTCCGTCTTCGACCGGGCCCTGGCGTCGAGCGGCCGGGACCCGCGGCAGGGCGTCGAAGTGGACCACTGACAAGCCACCGGATTGGCCCGGGACGCTGCGCCACCCGTGGCCTAGCCTCGTCGGCATGACGCGTTCCGAGACCCCTGTGGTCGACTTCTTCTTCGACCCCGCCTGCCCCTTCGCCTGGATCACCTCACGCTGGATGCTGGAGGTCGAGCGCGAGCGCCCGCTCGATCTCCGCTTCCACGTGATGAGCCTCTACCTGCACAACACCGGCAACGACCTCCCGGACTGGTACCGGGACCTGGTGGACCGCTCGATCGGTCCGGTGCGCGTCGCGGTGGCCGCCGCCGAAAGGCACGGCGAGAAGATCCTGCGGGACCTGTACACCGCCTTCGGGACCCGGATCCACGACCACGGCGTGAAGGACTTCGACGCCGTGATCGCCGAGTCCCTCGCCGAGCTCGGGCTCCCGGCCGAGCTGGCGGACGCCGCGCACGACCCGTCGTACGACGACGCGGTCCGCCGCCGCCACCAGGCCGGCGCCGAGCCGGAATCGGGCGGCTATGTGGGCACGCCCACCCTCCACGTCGACGGCACGGTGTGGTTCGGCCCGGTGCTGCGGGCCATCCCGCGCGGCGCCGAGGCCGTCGAACTCTTCGACTCCTTCCGCGTGCTGGCCAATCACCCCGACTTCTTCGAGCTCAAGCGCACCCGCACGGGAGGGCTGTCGTTCGACTGATCGGCGTCCGCCTCAGGCGCCGAGGGCCGACAGCATCGGCATCCGCGCCGCGTCGTACCGCTCCAGCAGCACCCGTGCCACCTCAGGGGCCGGGCCCAGCACATCCGCCAGGACGTCCGCCTGAGCCGCGCCCCGCGCGATGCGGTCCGGCAGGAAGCCGGGGGCGAGGACGTAGGGGGCGACGGCGACCCGTGCGCAGCCGAGGGCGCGCAGTTCGCCTACGGCGTCCTCGGTACGGGGGAGGGAGGCGGAGGCGAACGCAGGCCGCACGGCACACCAGCCGGTGTGCCGCCACTCCCGCGCGATATCAGCGATCACTGCGATCGCCTCCGGGTCGGTGGACCCCGCCGAGGCCAGCACGACCCCGGTCGAGGACTTGTCGGCGGGGGTCAGCCCCGCCTCGTACAAACGGCGTTCGAGCGCCGACAGGAGAAGGGGCGAGGGGCCGAGCACCTCCGCCTGGCGGATGCGCAGCCGCGCGGGCGCCTTGCGCAGGACGGCGGGGATGTCGGCCTTCGCGTGGAAGGCCCGGGTGAGCAGCAGCGGCAGGGCCACCACATCCCGTACGTCGCCCTCCGCCGCCAGTGACTCCAGTACCCCCTGCACGGACGGCAGGTTGAAGTCCAGGAAGCCGGTCTCCACGCGCAGACCCGGCCGCAGGGACCGCACCCGCCGCACGAGGGCGTGCACGGTCGCGGCGTGCCGCGGGTCACGGCTGCCGTGCGCGACGACGACGAGCACGGGGGGAACCGGCGTGCGACGCATGGGACCTCAGCCCTTCACCAGCAGGCCGCGGCTGCGCAGCACCCACCGCTCCAGCGGGCTGAAGATCAGCAGGTCGATGGCGATGCCGACGAACAGGATGAGCAGGATGGCCTCGAACACCATGGCCATGTCGCTGGCGGTACGGCCGTTCTCCAGCAACTGGCCGAGGCCCACGCCCAGGTCGGGGAAGTTCGCGATGATCTCCGCCGCCATCAGCGAGCGCCACGAGAACGCCCAGCCCTGCTTCAGGCCCGCCACATAGCCGGGCATCGCAGCGGGCAGCGTGACGTACCGCACGCCCTTCAGGCCGGTCGCGCCCATCGTGCGGCCCGTGCGCAGGAACAGCGGCGGCACCTGGTCGATGCCGGACACCAGGCCGTTGGCGATGGACGGGACCGCGCCGAGCAGGATCACCGCGTACATCATCGAGTTGTCCAGGCCCAGCCAGATGACGGCCGGCGGCACCCAGGCCACCGACGGCAGTGACTGGAGCCCGGACAGGATCGGCCCGATGGCCGCGCGCACGAACCGCACCCGGGCCACCAGCAGCCCCAGCGGGGTGCCGATGAGGAGCGCGAAGAAGAAGCCGAGCAGACCGCGCGAGACGCTCGTCCAGATGTAGCCGAGCAGCGTGCCGTGCAGCCAGTCGTGCTGAAACGCGTGCCACACCGCCGCCGGCGCGGGCAGCTTGGTGGGATCGTCGACGATCTTGAGGGATATCAGCCCCTGCCAGACCACCAGGACCACGAGGACCGCGGTGACCGGCGGGACGATCTTGGTGACGAAGGTCTGCCGGAACGTCGGCCGTCCGGTGACGGCGACCTCCAGGGCGTCGAGCCCCGCCTCGACGCTTCCGGCGTCCGCGGCGGGCTTCGTCTCAGTGCTGGCCATGGCGGCGGATCTCCCCACGCAGGACTTCGGTGATCTCGAGGGACAGTTCCGCGACGGGGGCGTCCTCGATGCGGCGCGGCTGCGGGATGTCGACCGCCCACTCGCGGGCCACCCGGCCCGGACGGGACGACAGCAGGACCACCCGCTGCGCCAGCCGCACCGCCTCCCGCACGTTGTGCGTCACGAACAGCACCGACAGACCGGTCTCGGCCCAGATGCGGGTCAGTTCGTCGTGCAGCACGTCGCGGGTGATGGCGTCGAGGGCCGCGAACGGCTCGTCCATCAGCAGCAGTCCGCTCTCCTGCGCCAGCGCCCGGGCCAGTGCCACGCGCTGCCGCATGCCGCCCGACAGCTCGTGGACGCGCTTGCCGTACGCGCCCCGCAGCCGGACCAGTTCGAGCAGCTCCTCGGCCCTGCCGCGCCGCTCGGTCTTCGGAACCCCCCTGAGCTTCAGGGCGAGTTCGATGTTCTTGCCCGCGGTCAGCCACGGGAAGAGGGCGTGCTCCTGGAACATCAGCGCCGGTCGGCCGCCGGTGGTGATGGCGCCGGTGGTGGGCCGGTCCAGGCCCGCCACCAGGTTCAGCAGCGTGGACTTGCCGCAGCCCGAGGCCCCCAGGAGGGTGACGAACTCGCCCGGCGCGACATCGAGGCTGATGTCGTCCAGGACGAGCTGCCGCCCGCCAGGCCCCGGTCCCGCGAAGGACTTCGAGACGTGATCCAGGCGCGCCGCGTGGTCGACGGTCTCGTCGGCCTTGGCGAGGGTCGTGGTCGTGGCCATGGTCGTCACCTCCTGGGAACGGATCGGGGCTTGGGGTCAGTCGGTGCCGAGTCCGGCGGCGTCCACGGGGCTCTTGCCCTCGGCCTTGAGGACCTTGTTGAGCGGGGCGAGGTCGTAGATGGACGTCAGGTCAGGCCTCTGCAGCAGTCCGGCCTTCACCGCGTGCGCGGCCTCGGTGTGCAGCGTGGCGGCCAGCGGGTCGTCGGTGATCTGGATCGACTTCCACGCCGGGTCCAGGACGTTCGCCGGGAGCGCCTTGCCGGAGTCCGTCTCCAGCTGCTTGTTCGCCGCCGCCTTCGCCTCGTCCGGGTGGGCGTTGATCCACTTGTTGGTGGCGACGGAGGCCTTCAGGACGGCCTCGACGGCCTTCGGGTGCTCCTTGAGGAACCTCTGCGACACGATGATGTTCGTGATCACGAACTTCTTGTCCGGCCACAGCGTGGACTCGTCGAGGATCGCCTTGCCGCCCTCGGCGATCAGCTTCGACGCGGTCGGCTCCGGTACCCAGGCGCCGTCGATGGAACCGGACTTGAACGCGTCCGGAGTCACCTTGTTGTCGCTGCGTACGACCGTGACGTCGCCCTTGCCGCTCTGCGCGTCGACCTTCCAGCCCTGCTCGGCGGCCCAGTTGAGGAACGCCACGTCCTGGGTGTTGCCGAGCTGAGGCGTGGCGATCTTCTTGCCCTTGACGTCCTTGAGGGACTTGATCTTCTTCGGGTCGACGACCAGCTTGACGCCGCCCGAGGCCGAACCACCGATGATCTTCAGGCTCTTGCCACCGGACTTGGTGTAGCCGTTGATCGCCGGGGAGGGGCCGATCCAACCGATGTCGATCGAGCCGGAGTTGAGCGCCTCGATCTCGGAGGGCCCGGCGTTGAAGGTGGCGTACTCGGCCTTGGTGGCGCCGAGTTCCTTCTGGAACAGACCCTCCTGGCGGCCGACCAGTGCGGTCGCGTGGGTCAGGTTACCGAAGTAGCCGATCTTCACCGAGTCCAGGCCGTCGATCTTCTTCGCACCGGCGGCGACCTTCTGCTTGGCGGAGTCGTGCGTGGCCTCGGAGCCGTAACCGCAGGCCGCGAGCGCCAGCAGGGGAAGTACGACGGCCACGGCGAGGCCGCCGCGGAGGAACGTGACTCGGGATGAGCGGGGGGCAGGCACGGGAGGTGTTCCTCTCGTTGGCCCGGCGGTCACGCCTCTCGGGTCGTGGCCGGGACGTCGGCAGGTCTTCGCTTATTCAGGCGGTGGGGGGTGAGCAGGGCGCGCATGCAGGGCGCGTACGTCAGCGCGCACATCGCGCCACTCCGCCCTGCCCGCTGCCGAGGGCGCCGCTGCCGACGCGGCCGCCCTCCTTCGCGAACGTGGAGTAGAAATCGGGGGAGTTCATGGTCAAAAGTCCCAACCGTCCTCGTCGGCCGCGTCCTTGACCGGCTCCGGAGCCGCGAACGACTCGCCGACCATGCCCGCGGTGAGCGTGGTGCCGTCGGACGGGTCGATCAGGATGAACGAGCCGGTGCGGCGCGAGTCGGCGTAGGAGTCGACCGGGAGCGGCTCGGCGGTGCGGATCTTCACCCGGCCGATGTCGTTGGCGACGAGCTGCCCCGGGTGCGGGTGCAGGGACAGGTCGGCGAGGGTGAGCCGGGACGGGATGTCCTTGACGATCGCCTTGACCGTGCGGGTGCCGTGCTTGAGCAGCACCCGGTGGCCGACGGCCAGCGGCTGGTCGGCGACGTGGCAGACGGTCGCCTCGACGTCCTGCGTGATCGCGGGCGCGTCCTTGCTGGGCACGATCAGATCGCCGCGCGAGACGTCGATGTCGTCCGTCAGCAGCAGCGTCACGGACTGGGTCGTCCAGGCCGCGTCGACCGGCGTGCCGAGCAGGTCGATGCCGGAGATGGTGGTCGTACGGCCGGAGGGCAGGACCGTGACCCGCTCGCCGACCCGGAAGGTGCCGGCGGCGATCTGGCCCGCGTAGCCCCGGTAGTCCGGGTGCTCGGCGCTCTGCGGCCGGATCACGTACTGCACGGGCAGCCGCGCGTGGCAGTGCGCCAGGTCGTGGCTGACCGGGACGGTCTCCAGGTGCTCCAGGACGGTCGGGCCGCCGTACCAGTCCATGTGGGCGGACGGCTCCACGACGTTGTCACCTGCGAGCGCCGAGATCGGGATCGCGGTGACCTCCGGGACGCCCAGCTCGGTGGCGTACGCCGTGAACTCCTCGGCGATCGCGGCGAAGACCTCCTCCTCGTACGCGACGAGGTCCATCTTGTTCACGGCCAGCACCACGTGTGGCACGCGCAGCAGCGCGGCGATCGCCGCGTGCCGGCGGGTCTGCTCGACCACGCCGTTGCGGGCGTCGACGAGGATGACCGTCAGCTCGGCCGTGGAGGCACCGGTGACCATGTTGCGTGTGTACTGCACATGGCCGGGGGTGTCGGCGAGGATGAACCGGCGGCGCGGGGTCGCGAAGTAGCGGTACGCCACGTCGATCGTGATGCCCTGCTCGCGCTCGGCACGCAGGCCGTCCGTGAGCAGCGCCAGGTCGGGAGCGTCCTGGCCGCGGTTGCGGGAGGCGTGCTCGACGGCCTCCAGCTGGTCGGTGAGGACCGACTTGGAGTCGTGCAGCAGACGGCCCACGAGCGTGGACTTGCCGTCGTCGACCGAACCGGCGGTGGCGAACCGCAGGAGGGTGGTCTCGGACAGGGCCGAGATTTCGGAGAGATCCGTGATCGTGGTCATGCTCAGAAGTACCCCTCGCGCTTGCGGTCTTCCATCGCGGCCTCGGAGAGCTTGTCGTCGGCGCGGGTCGCGCCGCGCTCGGTGAGCCGGGAGGCGGCGATCTCGGTGATGACGGCGTCCAGCGTGGTCGCGTCGGAGTCGACGGCGCCCGTGCAGGACATGTCGCCGACGGTGCGGTAGCGGACCTGCCGCTTCTCGACGGCCTCGTCCTCGCGGGGGCCGCCCCACTCGCCCGCCGTCAGCCACATGCCGCTGCGCCGGAAGACCTCGCGCTCGTGCGCGAAGTAGATCTGCGGCAGCTCGATGCCCTCGCGGGCGATGTACTGCCACACGTCCAGCTCGGTCCAGTTGGACAGCGGGAACACCCGGACGTGCTCGCCGGGCGCGTGCCGCCCGTTGTACAGGTTCCACAGCTCGGGCCGCTGCCGGCGCGGGTCCCACTGCGAGAACTCGTCCCGCAGGGAGAACACCCGCTCCTTCGCGCGCGCCTTCTCCTCGTCGCGCCGCCCGCCGCCGAAGACGGCGTCGAACTTCTCGCTCTGGATCTTCTCGGTGAGCGGCAGCGTCTGGAGGGGGTTACGGGTCCCGTCGGGACGTTCCTTGAGCACACCCCGGTCGATGTAGTCCTGTACGGAGGCCACATGGAGGCGCAGCCCATGTGCGTCCACCACACGGTCCCGGTACTCAAGGACCTCCGGGAAGTTGTGTCCCGTGTCCACATGCAGCAGCGAGAAGGGCACGGCCGCCGGAGCGAACGCCTTCAGCGCCAGATGCAGCATGACGATGGAGTCCTTGCCGCCGGAGAACAGGATCACCGGCCGCTCGAACTCGCCCGCCACCTCACGGAAGATGTGCACCGCCTCGGACTCCAGCGCGTCCAGGTGCGACAGGGCGTACGGCGTGCCCGGTCGGTGCCCGGGGCCCGTGCCCTCCTCGGTCCTTGCGACGGTCGTCATGCCAGTCCCCTCTTGCTGAGCAGGGCGTACACCGACGCCGCGGACTCCTGCACGGTCTGGTGCTGCGACTCGATCCTCAGATCGGGCGCCTCGGGCCGCTCGTACGGGTCGTCGACCCCGGTGAGCCCGGTGAGCTCGCCCGCGGCCTGCTTGGCGTACAGACCCTTCACATCGCGGACGGAGCACACGTCGACCGGGGTCGCCACATGCACCTCCAGGTACGGCGTCCCGCCCTTCTCGTGACGCCCCCGCACCGTGTCCCGGCTGTCCGCGTACGGCGCGATCACCGGGACGAGCGCCTTGACGCCGTTGCGGGCGAGCAGCTCGGCGAGGAAGCCGATGCGCTGCACGTTGGTGTGCCGGTCCTCGCGGCTGAAGCCGAGGCCCGCGGAGATGAACTCACGGATCTCGTCGCCGTCGAGCACCTCGACGAGGTGGCCCTCCTCGCGCAGCCGGCCGGCCAGCTCGTACGCGATCGTGGTCTTGCCGGCGCTCGGCAGACCCGTGAGCCAGACGGTGGCTCCGGTGGTCACGTGGTTCTCCTGTACGTGGGTGGTGGTCGTCATCCGTGCAGCCCGCACTCGGTCTTGGCGCTGCCCGCCCAGCGGCCGGCGCGCGCGTCCTCGCCCGCCAGGACCCGGCGGGTGCAGGGGGCGCAGCCGACCGAGGCGTAGCCGTCCATCAGCAACGGGTTGGTCAGGACGCCGTGTTCGGCCACGTACGCGTCCACGTCGTCCTGGGTCCAGCGGGCGATCGGGGAGATCTTGACCTTCCGCCGCTTCTCGTCCCAGCCGACGACCGGGGTGTTCGCCCGGGTCGGGGACTCGTCGCGGCGCAGCCCGGTCGCCCAGGCCTGGTAGCCCTTGAGGCCCTCCTCCAGAGGCTGGACCTTGCGCAGCTTGCAGCACAGGTCGGGGTCGCGGTCGTGCAGCTCCGGGCCGTACTCGGCGTCCTGTTCGGCGACCGACTGGCGCGGGGTGAGCGTGATGACGTTCACGTCCATCACGGCCTCGACCGCGTCGCGGGTGCCGATGGTCTCCGGGAAGTGGTAGCCGGTGTCGAGGAACACCACGTCCACGCCGGGCCGGGCACGGGAGGCGAGGTGCGCCACCACCGCGTCCTCCATGGAGGAGGTCACGCAGAAGCGCTCGCCGAAGGTGTCCGCCGCCCATCGGAGGATCTCCAGCGCGGAGGCGTCCTCCAGCTCGCGCCCCGCCTGCTCGGCGAGCGCCTTCAACTCGGCGTCCGTACGCTCTTCCTGGGCTGTGGTCATATCCCGTCATCCCCTCCGTCGCCGACTCGCTGAACGCCCCGGGCGAGCAGCCCGAGGAACTTCAACTGGAAGGCCCGGTTGCACGCACCGCATTCCCAGGCGCCGTGGCCCTGCTCGCTCGGACGCAGGTCCTCGTCGCCGCAGTAGGGGCAGTGGAAAGGAGCAGCACGCTCGCTCACGACAGAGCCTCCTCTGAAGCCCGCGCCGCCCACGTGGCGAACCGCTCGCCGTCCCCGCGCTCCGCCTGGAAGCGCTTGAGGACGCGCTCGATGTAGTCGGGGAGCTCCGTCGAAGTGACCTTCAGGCCGCGGACCTTGCGGCCGAAACCGGCCTCCAGACCGAGCGCCCCGCCGAGGTGCACCTGGAAGCCCTCGACCTGCTCGCCGTTGCCGTCGAGGACCAACTGGCCCTTGAGGCCGATGTCCGCGACCTGGATACGGGCGCAAGCGTTCGGGCAGCCGTTGAGGTTGATGGTGATCGGCTCGTCGAAGTCCGGGATACGGCGCTCTAGTTCGTCGATCAGCGCGCTGCCGCGCGCCTTGGTCTCGACGATGGCGAGCTTGCAGAACTCGATGCCGGTGCAGGCCATCGTGCCGCGCCGGAAGGGCGAGGGCCGGGCCGTCAGGTCCAGCGCCTCCAGCGCCTCGACCAGCGGATCGACCTGCGCCTCCTCGACGTCGAGCACGATCATCTTCTGCTCGACCGTCGTCCGCACCCGGCCCGAGCCGTGCGCCTGAGCCACCTCGGCGATCTTCGTGAGCGTGGCGCCGTCGATGCGGCCGACGCGCGGGGCGAAGCCGACGTAGAACCGGCCGTCCTGCTGCCGGTGCACACCGACGTGGTCGCGCCACCGCTCCACGGGCTGGGCGGGAGCCGGACCGTCGACGAGCTTCCGCTCGAGGTACTCGTCCTCCAGCACCTGCCGGAACTTCTCCGCACCCCAGTCGGCGACCAGGAACTTCAGCCGGGCGCGCGTGCGCAGGCGCCGGTAGCCGTAGTCGCGGAAGATACCGATCACGCCCGCCCAGACGTCCGGGACCTCCTCCAGCGGGACCCACGCGCCGAGCCGTACGCCGATCTTCGGGTTGGTGGACAGTCCGCCGCCGACCCACAGGTCGAAGCCCGGGCCGTGCTCGGGGTGTTCGACGCCGACGAACGCGACGTCGTTGATCTCGTGGGCGACGTCCAGCAGCGGGGAGCCGGAGATCGCGGTCTTGAACTTCCGGGGCAGGTTGGAGAATTCCTTGCTGCCGATGTACCGGCTGTGGATCTCCTCGATGGCCGGGGTGCCGTCGATGATCTCGTCCTCGGCGATGCCGGCCACGGGCGAGCCGATGATGACGCGGGGCACGTCGCCGCAGGCCTCGGTGGTGGACAGCCCGACGGCCTCGAGCCGCTCCCAGATCTCCGGCACGTCCTCGATCCGGATCCAGTGCAGCTGGATGTTCTGCCGGTCGGTGATGTCCGCGGTGCCGCGCGCGAACTCCTGCGAGACCTCGCCGATCACGCGCAGCTGCCGGGTGGTGAGCCGGCCGCCGTCGATCCGCACCCGGAGCATGAAGTACTTGTCGTCCAGCTCCTCCGGCTCGAGGATCGCGGTCCGGCCGCCGTCGATCCCGGGACGGCGCTGGGTGTACAGCCCCCACCAGCGCATACGGCCGCGCAGGTCGGTGGGGTCGATCGAGTCGAAGCCGCGCTTCGAGTAGATCGTCTCAATGCGTGTCCGCACATTGAGACCGTCGTCGTCCTTCTTGAACTGTTCGTTGCCGTTGAGCGGAGTGAAGTGACCAACGGCCCACTGACCCTCACCGCGGTGACGACTCACCTTGCGGCGGGGCGCGGAGGCGGCAGGGTTTTGCGGGGTGGCGGCCATGGGTGTACGTCCTTCGGGACAGGCGAAAAGCGGCTCTGACCTGCGCGTCTATAGGCATGCAGGGACACGTGCGCGTCATTGCGCAGGGGAAGAGGAAAGTGAAGAAGATCGGCTGGGCTGTGCTCTCAGCTCGCGCGACAGATGGCGCTGGACATACGGCCAAGGTCGACGTGCCGCCGACTCACCAAGGCAATTCCAGTTCCAGGCATGACGGAAGCGTGGCACGTGGATCTCGGGCCAGTCCACCGTTATCCGAATGCTGGACATATGCATCCCGGATGGTGGGACTGCTGTGATCCAGGTCATGCGGGTGGGGGTTTGCGGTCATGCAGGTGGGGCCGGGCCCCCTGGGCCTCAGGCGCCCGGCCACGGCCCCGGTGTCGCCGCCGCGGGCTCGTCCTCCACCTTCGTGTCGAACAGCGTGAAACCCCGCCGCTGATAGTTGTCCATCGCGAACTCGCCGTCCTTGCTGCAGGTGTGCAGCCACACCCGCTTCGTCGGCGCCCGCCCGGGCCACCGGTCCGCCAGGTCCCAGGCCCGCGCGGTGCCGTACGCCAGCAGGTGGCCGCCGATCCGCCGCCCCCGGAACGCCGGGATCAGGCCGAAGTAGGCGATTTCCACGACCCCTTCGTCCTGCGGGTCCAGTTCCACGTACCCGGCGGGCGTCCCGCGGTCGTACGCCACCCACGACTCCACGCCGGGCCGGTCCAGGTACTCCAGCCACCGGGCGTGGCTCCAGCCCAGCCGGTCGGTCCAGTGGATGTCGCCGCCGACCGAGGCGTAGAGGAACCGGCTGAACTCGGGGGAGGGGACCTCGGCGCGGACGATCCGGACGTCGCCCTCGGGCGCGGCGGCGGGCAGGAGTCGGGCCGGGGACGTCTGCTCCAGGGACCAGGTGGTGACGGTGACGCTGTTCATGGAGGTCAGGGAATCAGCTAGCGCGTCGACCTGTCGAGGGTGGCCAGGGGCAGCGAGAACAGCATCCGGTCCGTGACCGACCACACCTCGCCGGTCTCCTGCCAGTACGACAGGGAGCCGACGCCCTCCGTCCAGCAGTGGCGGGTCGACTCCGGGCCGCAGCGCGCGGACGTCGCGCCGGTCGTGTCCTGGCGCCAGAGGGTGCCGTGGCGGTACAGGGCGCTGTGGCGGTACGAGGCGCCGGGTGCGGTGCTGACGTACCAGGTGGACCGTCCCGTCCCGGCCGGGCGGTACGCCAGCACTCCGCGGATGCCGGCCGCCTGTGTCCGGTACGCCTCGACCGGCGCGACGCGCCCAGCCGCGTCGGTGGCGAGCAGGCCCTCGCGCGCGGGGTTCTTGCTGAAGGGGTAGCGCCACAGGCGCGCGGGGCCGTCGCCACCCGCCGGGGTCCCCTCGGCCACGACCAGGCTGTCCGGCACGGAACCGCGGTCGAGGGAGAGGCTGCCGGGGCAGGGGGTCCCGGCGCGGGCGCAGCGTGCGCCGCCGGGAAGGCGGTAGGTGCCGACCGCGGGCATCACGTAGCGGTAGCCGTCGGCCGACCAGCCGCCGGGCACGCGGCCGATCGCCGTGCGGTCGGCCGTGGTGCGCTGGATGCGGTTGAGGTCGTAGACGTAGAGGGCGGCGGAATCCCCGGCGGCCGCGGTGACCAGCAGCTTGTCCTGGTACCAGACCATGCCGGAGACGTGTGAGACGAGACCGCGGTAGCCGCGGCCGTCGGCGGTGGGGACGGCGAGGAGCACCCACCGGTAGGCGGGGTGCGCGGGGTCGGCCGCGTTCACGAAGGCCACGCGGGCCAGTCCTCGCTCGGTAGTGGGGCCGGTCGTGGCGCTGTGGGCCCAGCCCGCCAGGATCACGCGGTTCTGGCCCCACAGGCCGTCGTCGTCAGCGTCCCCGGACGTGGTCACCGACACCGGGCGCCAGTCCGCCGCGGTGGCGTCGGCGCGGTCCCAGCAGTACGCGTGCGCGGCGGCGGGTGCGACGGGCAGCGACCTGCGGTCGGCGGCGGCGCAGTCGGCCGCGTCGCGCAGGGTCCGGTCGGCGCTCGTCAGGACGGCGTCGACCCCGACCGGACGCCCCATCGCGGAGGCGAGCCGGTCGAGTGAGCGCTGCGCCACCAGGTGCTCCTGGAGCCGCAGTTGTCCGGTCGCGGCGGGGGAGGTCAGCGGCTTCAGGGCGCCCGGGTCGGCGGCGACCGTGGCCTGGGAGGCGCTGATCATGGTGGCGACCGCGGTGAGGGCGAGGGCGGTGCCGGCCAGGACCGCGCGCACCGCCTGACCTCGTCTGCGCCGTCGATGTCTGCCGCGATGCTTCACAGTTCCTCCCGAGGCAGGCCAACTGCGCCTGATGGTCCGAACGTTGACCGAGGAGCAGGTGAGGACGCCCGTACGGGATGCTACGGCAGCGGGACGCGGCACGTGTCCAAGACCAGGCAAATATGCGGAAGATACCTCCGTAATGCCCCCGGAATATCCCCCCGGGACTGCCCCCTGGTCAGCGGCCCGTCGCGCGGGCCGCGGCCACCGCCGGGGCCGTCGAGTGGGGCAGCAGGTCGCGCGGATCGTCGGGCAGCAGCACCTCGACCTCCGCGTCCTCGTCGAATCGGTACGGCCGGTGCCGCAGGAACGCCCCGAGATATCGCCGTACCCGCGACATCTCGGCGCGCACCGTCACCGTGCGGGTCGGGTCGCCGAACATGTCCCCGGCCAGGCCCGCCGCGCTGAGGCCGGAGCGGTGCAGGGCCAGCAGATAGAGCAACTCGGCGTGCCGCGGGCTGAGTTCGTGCGACCAGGAGCCGGCGCAGCCGGCGACCGACACCGACCAGCGGCGCGGCTGCGTCAGGTCCAGCACGACGCGGGTGGCCGCGGACGGCACCGGTTCGGCGGCCGCCCGCACGAGCCAGCCGTCGGCCAGCGGCTCCACGGAGCACAGCCCGAGCGCCGGCAGCCATCGGCGGCCCGGCACCGGTGACTTGGGCAGCGCGACCCGCCGGGTGTACGGCATCCCCGTGACCGCCGCCGTCCAGCCGTCGCCGTCCACGACCAGGGCGCGCCCCTCCAGCCGGGCGAGCACCGGCGCCGCCACCGCGCGCAGCCGCTCCAGGGAGTCCTGGTGCAGCTCCCGCAGCCGTGCCTCGGCGAGTTTGGCCACCGAGTCGACCCAGGCGAGCGTGGCCGGGTGCATCGTCTCCAGCGGTCCGCTGACGTCCACCACGCCGATCAGCCGGCCGCCGCGGGGATCGGTGATCGGGGCGCCGGTGCAGGTCCACGAGGTGTGCGAGCGGACGAAGTGCTCGGCGGCGAAGACCTGGACGGGCCGGCGCACCACGGCCGGCGTGCCCACCCCGTTGGTGCCGACGACGTCCTCCCGCCAGTCGGCGCCGGGTTCGAACCCCAACTGGTCGGCCTTGCGGAGCACGGACGCACTGCCCTCACGCCACAGCACCCGGCCGTCCTCGTCCGCGACCACCATGATGTGGTGGGCGATGTCCGCGACCGCGAGCAGCCCCTCCCGCAGCAGCGGCAGGACGTGCCGCAACGGTGACTCCTCCCGCCTGCGCCGCACCTCGTCCGCGCTGAGCAGCCCCGACCTGACGTCGCGGTCCGGGTCGACGCCGCTGCGCAGCATCCGCCCCCACGACTGCCGGATCACCGGACGCGGCTCGATCCGCCCGCGCTGTCCGGCGAGCGTGGCCTCGCGGACATCGCTGAGCAGGCGTGCCGCCTCGGCCACGTCGGCGGCGGCGAGGTGGGCCACGTTCATCGGCGGGTGCGCCACTTGAGGTCCTCCCGGAAGGCGTTCGAAACAGGGCGGCAAGCCGTTCGGGTGGCGGTTTCCGGTCCGACTGTTTCGTATCGTGATGCCGTTTGTCCGTCTCATGGTGCCGTTTGCCCGCGCCGGAAGGACACCCTCCGCACACAGAAGCCAACTTGTTGCAACCCCTTGCAACCCTGGTGGTCCGACGCGGGGTGTCTGAGACTTGAGCCGCGCCGCCGCGAGCGGCGTTCGTGGCCTTGAGCGGCCCCGAGATGCGGGGGTGGTGCCGTGTCGGCGCAGCACCACCCCCGTACTGCTCAAGGCAGCGGGCGTGCGCGTTCCACCACCGACGCCAGGTCCAGGGTGGGAGGCAGCGTGCCGAAGGACGAGCCCCAGTCGCCGCCCAGGCGGGACGCGCAGAACGCGTCGGCGACCTCCGGCGGGGCGTGACGCACCAGCAGTGAGCCCTGGAGCACCAGCGCCATCCGTTCCACGAGCCGTCGCGCACGTCCCTCGACGCCCTCCAGCTCGCCGAGTTCGGTCAGCAGGTTCTTGACCGCCCCGTCCAGCCGGTGGTCGGCGCCGCGCACCCGGCCGACCTCCAGCAGGAAGGCGTCGAAGGCCCCCGGCTCGCGCTGCAGCGCCCGCAGCACGTCCAGCGCCTGGACGTTCCCGGCGCCCTCCCAGATCGAGTTGAGCGGCGACTCGCGCACCAGCCGGGGCAGGCCCGACTCCTCGACGTAACCGTTGCCGCCCAGGCACTCCGCCGCCTCCACCGTCACCGGCGTACACCGCTTGGTCACCCAGTACTTGGCGGCCGGCACCGCGAGCCGCAGCAGCGCCCGCTCCTGCTCGCCGCCGTCGTCGTAGGCCGCCGCGAGCCGCAGCGCGAGCGCGGTCGCCGCCTCCGACTCCAGCGCGAGGTCGGCCAGGACGTTGCGCATCAGCGGCTTGTCGATCAACTTGCCGCCGAACGCCTCCCGGTGGGTGCAGTGGTGGATCGCCTGCGCCACCGCCTGCCGCATCAGCCCGGCCGAACCGAGCACGCAGTCCAGCCGCGTCGCGGTGACCATCTCCAGGATGGTCCGCACCCCGCGCCCCTCCTCGCCGACCCGGCGCGCCCAGGTTCCGTCGAACTCGACCTCGCTGGAGGCGTTCGACCGGTTGCCCAGCTTGTCCTTGAGCCGCTGGATGAGGAACGTGTTGCGCGTGCCGTCCTCCAGCACCCGCGGCACGAGGAAGCAGCTCAGCCCCTCCGGCGCCTGCGCCAGCACCAGGAAACCGTCCGACATCGGCGCCGAGCAGAACCACTTGTGCCCCGTCAGCTCGTACGTCCCCTCCTCGGCGAGCGGCCGCGCCGCCGTCGTGTTCGCGCGTACGTCGCTGCCGCCCTGCTTCTCCGTCATGCCCATCCCGAAGACCGCTCCCGCCTTCAGGTGCGCGGGCCGCAGATCGCGGTCGTAGATGGTGGACGTCAGCCGCGGCTCCCACTCCGCGGCGAGCGCCGGATCGGCGCGCAGGGCGGGCACGGCCGCGTGGGTCATCGACAGCGGACAGCCGGTGCCGGCCTCGGCCTGCGTCCAGACCAGGAACCCGGCCGCACGCCGCACATGGCCGGCCGGACGCACCCAGGCCGTCGTCAGGCCCGCCGAGACCCCCTTGCCGAGCAGCCGGTGCCAGGCGGGGTGGAACTCGACCTCGTCGACGCGGTTGCCGTAGCGGTCGTGGGTGCGCAGCCGGGGCGGGTTCTCGTTCGCCTGCACCGCCCATTCCTGTACCTGCGCCGACCCCGTGGCCCGGCCGAACGCGGACAACTCGTCGCGCACCTCGTCGAGCAGAGCCGGATCGGTGTGCCGTTCGACCGCCTCCACCAGGGCCCGGTCGGCGGAGAAGACGTCGTATCCGACCAGCGGCGGGGGCTGGTTCGTCACGGTGTGGGTAGGAGTGCCTGCCATGTCTGCGAACTTACCCGGAGCGGCGGCGGGGGGCACCACACTGCCACGGAGACGGTCCCGGGCGCCTCTTTCTCCACAGAGCACCAGGTGGGGCAGGGTGGACGGGCCGGAAGATCAGGTGGATACCCCGGAAGATGAGGGCAATGGGGTGCGACGGATACCTTTAGGTCGTGCAGCCAGCAAGTGACATCCCCGAACCCCACTCAGGACGCCTCCACCGGGCGCGAGCCCTCTATCGCAACGTCTCCAAACGCAGGACCGCCTGGCTGCTGATCAAGGACACCGTCGACTCCTGCATGGAGTACCGCATCCTGGGTCTCGCCGCCGAGGCCGCGTTCTTCACGCTGCTGTCGGTGCCGCCCCTGTTGCTGAGCCTCATCGGACTGCTCGGTTACGTCGACGCCTGGACCGGCGCCGACACCATCCACAGTCTGGAGACCAACCTCCTGGAGGCGTCCCGCACCGTCCTGTCCGACAAGGGCGTCAAGGAGATCGCGGAGCCCATCCTGAACGACGTGGTGAAGGGCGGCCGTCCCGACGTCATCTCCATCGGCTTCCTGTTCGCCCTGTGGTCGGGCTCCCGCGCGGTGAACGTCTTCATAGACACCATCACCGTGATGTACGGCCTCGACGGCGTGCGGGGCATCGTCAAGACCCGGCTCATGTCGTTCCTGCTGTTCATCGTGGCGCTGCTGATCGGCTCGGTGGCGCTGCCGCTGATGGTCGCGGGCCCGGACGCGGTCGTACGTTTCCTGCCGTGGTCGGAGACGCTGGTGCAGGTCCTGTACTGGCCCGTGGTGCTCGTCCTGTCCGTCGTCTTCCTGACGACGCTGTACCACGTGTCCGTCCCCGTCCGCTCCCCGTGGATCGAGGACGTGCCCGGCTCCCTGGTCGCGCTGGCCATGTGGGTGCTGGGCAGCTTCCTGCTGCGCCTCTATCTGACGGGCACCATCGAGGGCGCCACGATCTACGGCTCTCTGGCCGCCGCCGTCGCCGTACTGCTGTGGATCGGTGTGTCCGCGTTCGCGGTGCTCGTCGGCGCCGCGATGAACGCCGCCATCGACCGGGTCTGGCCCGCCGCCGCCACGGCCGTGGCCCGTGCCGAGCACGAGCGGCTGATCGAGGTCCGGGTCGCCGAGTACGTGTCCCGCACCAGCGTGGTCCGCGACAGCGAGGCCGGCGAGTCGGACATGCCCGCCGAGTTCCCCGAGCGCTGGTCCCGCTTCCTGCCGCCGGACGACGTGGCGGGCCGGCTCCGTACGCATGCGAAGAGCTCGCACCACACGCACAAGGAGAAGGGCGACGGCCACGCGCGCAACGGCAGCGGCGGCGAGACGCCGTCCGACAAGTGAGCGTGTCCCACATGTGAGAGGGACCCGCAAGTGAGGGGGCCCGGCATATGAGGGTGTCCCACAGGTGAGGGGGCCGGCGGGGCGAGCGGACTGTCACCGCCCCCGTAGCGTCCCCCTCGCCACCGCTACACCCGCCACACCCCCGCCGTCGCGGCCTCCCGCGCGTAGTCCGCGAAGTCCCGCGGCTCGCGGTCGAGCACCAGCCGCACCCCGTCCTCCAGGTACGCGTTCCGCCCGTCGAGCAGCGACTCGAACTGCTCGATGCGGAACGCGACCTCCTCGGGCGGCATCCCGGCCCCGGCCAGCCGCTCGCCGTACTCCCGCGTCGACACCGGCCGGTACGCCAGTTCCCGCCCCGTCGCCTCCGCGATCGCCGCGACCGCCTCCCCGAAGGTCAGCAGCCGGGGACCGGACACCGCCACCGCTTGCCCGATGTACCGGTCGTCCGGCGCGAGCGTGGCCACCACCACGTCCGCGACGTCCCGCACGTCGACGAACGGCTCGCGTACCTCCCCGGCCGGGAGCACCAGCTCCCCGCGCTCCCGCAGCTCCGCCGCCAGCGGACCCTCGCTGAAGTTCTGCGCGAACCACGCGGCCCGTACGACCGTCCAGTCCGCGGCCGACTCGCGGAGCGCCTCCTCGGTGGGCCGGGCCGACTGCTCGCCCCGCGTCGACAGCAGCACCAGCCGCCACACGCCGAGCCGGACCGCCTCGTGCGCGAGCAGCCCCACCGCGAGCGCCGCGTCCGGAGCGCCCACGTCCGAGGGGTACACCAGGTACGCCGCGTCGGCGCCCCGCAGCGCGTCCGTCCACGTCGACCGGTCGTGCCAGTCGAAGCCGCGCGCCCGGGACGCCTCCCGTACCGTCAGCCCCGCCGCGCGCGCAGCGGCGGCCACCCGGCTGCCCGTACGCCCGGACGCGCCCGTCACCACGACCGTCATGCTCTGCTGCTGCGCGTTCTGCCTCTGCACAATCTGCGTATGCCGTGTCATACCACCCAGTGAACTGCGTCGCCCGGCGAGCAGCCATCACAGTCCTCACGGTCGGGGCAGTGCGACGCCGACAGCCGCGTAGCCTGGCGTACGTGTACGAGGAGCGGGCGTCCCGGCTGACCGGCGCGGCGGTGTGGCGTCGCACGCCTGAGCCCCGGGAGGATCCCGCCGCCCGCCCCGTACTGCCCGACGGTTGCATGGACCTGCTGTGGAGCGAGGGACGCCTGCTGGTCGCGGGCCCGGACACCCGCCCGTACGTCCCCGAAGGCCGACCCCGCCGCTGGGCGGGCGTCCGCTTCCACCCCGGCACCGCGCCCGCCTTCCTGGGCGTACCGGCGTACGAGCTGCGCGACCGCCGCGTGGAGTTGTCCGACCTCTGGCCCGTGGGCGAGGTACGACGCCTGCGCGCACGCGTGGACGCGGCGGCCGACCCGGCGACGGCACTGGAGGAGATCGCCCTGGAGCGGGCGCCGATGGCACTCGACCCGCTCCTGCACCGCCTGGTCGCGGCCCTGGAGGCAGGTCGCCCGGTGGCCGCCACCGCCGACGAACTGGGCCTCGGCACCCGCCGGTTGCACCGCCGCTGTCTGTCGGCCTTCGGCTACGGCCCCAAGACCCTGGCCCGCATCCTCCGCCTGCAGCGAGCGCTCGCGCCGGCCCGGTCCGGCCTCCCGCTCGCGGAGACGGCGATCCGGGCCGGGTACGCGGACCAGTTCCATCTCTCCAGAGACGTACGGGAGTTGGCGGGCATCCCCCTGGGCCGGCTACTCGGCGCCACCGGCCGCTAGCGGCGCGAACAGATCGACGCCGTTGCCGTCGGGGTCGTGCACGGTGGCGTACCGCTGCCCCCAGAAGGCGTCCCACGGCTTGAGCTCCCCGTGGTACCCCGCGCCCACCATCTCCTCGTACACGGAGTCCACTTCGGCGGGTGATCCGCACCGGAAGGCGAGCGAGACACGGCCACCTGGGGCCGGGGGTCGCCACCCGGCGTGGAAGGAGCGGACGGTCTCCTCGGTGTCGAGCGCGAGGATCAGCCCACCGGGCAACTCCGCCTCGACATGCGGCTGTTCCTCGGCTCCCTCCGGAAAGACGAGCCCGAGGCGGCGGTAGAAGGCGAGCGAGGCGGCCAGCTCGGAGGCCACCACGCCGATCACTGCGAATCGTGGAGTCATGCGGTCACGGTAGGCTCGGCGCGGGTGCCTGGTCTTGAACGAATCGGACGCGCTGTTCGGGCGCAGCCCCTACGCTCGTGTGGTGTGGCTGCTGATTCCTGGTACGTCTTCATCGAAGAGGACACCGAAGAACGCGAGTGGACCGGAGACTCCAGTTTTCTCCAGCATCGCTGGCAACTGGTGGCGGGCCATCATGTCGACGGGGGCAAGCGGGCGGCAGAGTCGAAGGCCGAGGAACTTGCCGACAGTCATGTTCCGCAATGCATAGCTCGGCGGCTCAATCCCGGAGGTCGGCCGCGCCGGAGTGTGTTCCGCATGCACGACGGGACGTGGCTCGTGCAAGTGAAGTACCGCTACGACGAGTTGCACTTCCGCGTGGGCATCGGCGAGTTGGTTCGGGCGGAAGAGGAGATCAAGGGGAAGGAACCTCCCGAGCCGCCCAAGCGAGGATTCAAGACCCTGTTCGGGCGCTGAACTCCCCGTTCAGGAAGGCCCTCCAGGCCGACGGGGTGATGGTGAGGTGGGGGGCGGTGGGGGTCTTGGAGTCGCGGATGTGGATGGCAGCCGGGTGGGCGGCCACTTCGACGCAGGCGCCGCCCTCGCCACTGCTGTAGCTCGACTTGAACCACGCGTGCGCGGTGTCGTTCATTGCTCTCCCAGAAGACGATCCAACAGGTCTCGTGTGTCTTCGGCGTTGAGGGCCTGCGTTCGCAGCATCGCATACTTCTGGGCAAGGATCCCCACCTCGTCGGGATTGGCGATCAAGGTGCTGCCGCGCTGGGTCTCGCTGTACGCGAGTCGTTGGTAGTCCGGGGTTTCCAGCAGGATGAAGGGGCCTTCAAGCCCCGCGTGCGAGCTGCGTCCCAACGGCAGGACCTGCACAGCGATCCCGGGCGTCGCGGCGCACTCCCGCAGGTGCCGCACCTGCTCGGCGTACACCTCCCTCCCGCCCAGGTGGTCCTGCAGGGCCGCCTCCCAGATCACGAAGCTCGTGGACGGCGGCACCTTGCGGTGCAGGATCTCCTGCCGCTCGATGCGCGCCGCCACCAACTGCTCGATCTCGTCCTCGTCGTAGACCGGAACACGGCTGCGGAACACCGCTCGCGCGTAAGCCTCGGTCTGGAGGAGGCCAGGGACCAGGAGGCTCTCGTACCAGGAGATCGTGATCGCCTCCCGCTCACAGTCCAGGTACTCCTCCGCCCACAACGGAACCAGATCCACCTCCGGCATCCTGCTCAACGCGACCGACAACGCCCCCTTCGTGTCGAGGAGTTCGTCGAGGTGCTCGGCGAGGTCCGGTTTCAGTGGGCGTCTGCCCTGCTCGATGGACGCGATCTGCTGCTCGCCGACGACGAACAGTTCGCCCAGTGACCTCTGCGTGTATCCGGCGGCCTCGCGATGAAGGGCGAGCAGTGCGCCCACCATCTTCATCGCCGAGGCGTTCCTCCGTGTCCGTCGCGTCGTGCCCATGCGGTCGAGAACTCCCCACCCGTGCGCCTACGTTCTGTTCTCATCATGGGCACGGAGCGTGACTCTTGCCGCGTGAACGCGGAAATTCAGCCGTGGAGCTTCGCCAGCGCGAAGTCGGAGTATGGGGCGTTCTGGACCGCTCCTCCGCCGACGATGATGTCGTCGTTCCCGGTGAGGACCAGGCCGCGCGCCGCATCCGCGCCGCCGTTGAAATCGACGGTCGAGATGCCGTCGCCGCCGCCGAAGCTGGTGTCCAGGGTGCCGTCGGGGCGGTAGCGGGTTACGAGCATGTCGCCGGCCGTGGGGTCGAGCGGGAAGGCGGAGACCTCGCCAGTGAGGCCGGCGACGACGACCCGCCCCTGGCTGTCGACGGCGACCTCGCGTCCCTCGTCGGCGGTCACCGGGTCGACGTCCGTCGTGACCTTCCCGTCGCCGCCGAAGCTCGTGTCCAGGGTGCCGTCGGTGTGGTAGCGGGCGACCGCGGTGCGGATGGGGCCGGTCGCGCCGAAGGGGTCGGGAGCGTTGGCCGCGCCGGTGATGAGGTAGCCGTCCGCCGTGTGTGCGAAGCCGAACGCGAGGTCGTTCTGTCCGCTCATGTCGGTGTGCACGGACCCGCCCTGGCCGAAGGACGTGTCCAGGGTGCCGTCGGGGTTGAAGCGGGCGAGCAGGAAGTCGCCGTTCGAGGTGCCTGCACCGATGATCTTGCCGTCGGGGAGCTCGTCCAGGGCGAAGAGGTGGTCGCCGAGGCCGAAGTCCGTCTTGGCCACACCGCCGTTGCCGAACGTGGGGTCCAGGTGTCCGTCGGGGAGGTAGCGGGCGACGAAGGAGTCGGGCCCGGAGGCGCCGGCCGCCAGGATCTTCCCGTCCTTCGTCAGGGCGAGCCCGCGAATCCCGTCGCCGAGGCCGCCGCTCAGGTCCGTACGAACCTTCCCGCCGTCGCCGAAGCTCGTGTCGAGGCTGCCGTCGGGGTTGTACTTGGCGAGGGCGACGTCGGCGATCTGCTCGCGCTGGGTGAAGCCTCCGGCGATGAGCTTGCCGTCCGGCAGGAGGAGCAGGGCCCGGCCGACGCCGACACCGTCGCCGAAGTCGGTGGTCACCAACCCCCCTTTCCCGAAGCTCGTGTCCAGGTGCCCGTCCGGGGTGTACTTGGCCAGGCCGAATGACGACTCGCCCCCGGCCAGGACGACGTTGACGCCACGACGCCCGATGACGTACAGCTCGCCGTTCGGACCGCGCACGAGGTCGTTCCCGATCTCGGGCTCGGAGGGTGTGGCCCCGAAGTCGGTCGTGGTCCTGCCGTTGACGCCGAAGGAGGTGTCGGGGTCACCGGGGGAGATGTCGGGAGCCGAGGTGGCCGGAGCGGCCGCGGCGAAGACGAAGGCGAGCGCGGCGAGGGCCGCTGCGTACGGTTTCAGGCTGCGGGACATGTCCCCTGCCTTTCCCTGTCGGGTGTCATGTACGCACCCCGTATATCAGTGACGTTGCTCTGGTGGATCAACGGGGCCCATCGAGGTGAGTAGAGCGCGGCCGTGAATCGAACATCGCTCGAACGGCCCTGCGTAGGCCTCCCCCGCCGGAATACCCGCGCGCGCTGTGGTGCTCTGTTCATACCGGTGCGGTCATGCCGGGGTGGTTGCGCGGTGGGAGGAGCTGGTGGGCGGATGACGGCAGACCAGGCGGGCCCCGTGGTCAACACGCCGAACGGGGCGATACGTGGCAGATACGAGCGCGGGGTCGCCGTGTTCCGCGGCATCCCGTACGCGGCCCCTCCCTTCGGGCCCCGCCGGTTCCTGCCGCCGGAGCCGGCCGCGCCCTGGGACGGCGTGCGCGACGCGGGAGTCTTCGGGCCCACGGCGCCGAAACCGCCGTATTCGGACGCCTTCGAGCACTACCTGTCCGACCCGTCCGTGCCCGGCGACGACTGCCTCAACCTGAACGTGTGGACCCCCGAGCCGGGCCCCGCCGCCCGGCTCCCCGTCCTGGTGTGGCTGCACGGCGGCGCCCTGACCAGGGGATCGTCGGCGGTTCCGGTGTACGACGGGCACGCCTTCGCCCGGGACGGCGTCGTCCTCGTCTCCGTGAACTACCGGCTGGGTGTGGAGGGTTACGGACTGTTCCCGGACGCGCCCGCGAACGCCGGACTGCGTGACCAGCTGGCCGCGCTGCAGTGGGTGCACGAGTCGATCGCGGCCTTCGGCGGCGACCCCGACCGGATCACCCTGGCCGGCCAGTCGGCCGGTGCGATCAGCGTCGGCTCCCTGATCGCCGCGCCCCAGGCACAGGGGCTGGTCCGGCGGGCGGTCCTGCAGAGCGGGGCGCCGGAGGTCTCCGAGCGCGACCGGGTACGGCGGATGGTGCGCCGTATGGCGACCCGGCTCAAGGTCCCCGCCACCGCGGAGGCCTTCGCCGCCGTCGACCGCGACCTGCTGCTGCGCACCCAGGGCGAGGTGGGCCGGCTGAGCAGCCCGGTCCTGGGCGGCCCCGCGTTCGGCGTCGTCGTCGACGGCGACGTCGTCCCGCGCGACCCGCTGGCCGCCCTGCTGGCGGGGGACGCGGCGCCGGGCGTCGACCTGCTCATGGGCTGGACGCGCGACGAGTACCGCCTGTGGCTGGTCCCGGGCGGCCTGGTCGAGCACGTCGACCGGCTCGGTCCGGTGGCGTACGCCGGGGCGATGGCCCGTTGTCACTGCGGCCACGAGGTGCCGCGCGGCTACCGTGTCCTGCGCCCGCACGCCGGCACCTCCGAGATCGTCGGCCAGATGGTCACCGACCACCTGCTGCGCATCCCGCTGCACCGGCTGGCCGGGGCCCGGCCGGGATCGTCGTACCTCTACGAGTTCGCCTGGCCGTCCAACCTGCCCGACCTGGGCGCCTGCCACGCGCTGGAGCTGGGCTTCGTCTTCGATACCGGCGACGCCCCCGAGTCGCGCAAGCTGGCGGGCGAGGGCGGCCCGCAGGAGCTGTGCGACGAGATGCACGCGGCCTGGGTGCGCTTCGCCGCCACCGGTGACCCCGGCTGGCAGTCCTGGGACGACAGCCACCCGGTCCGCGTCTTCGGCGACGGCCCGACACACACCGCCCACGGCCCACGGGACGCCGAACTCGCCCTGTGGACCCTCGCCGAACCCGCCCGCGAGCCGGTGGTCCCCCTCAACGGGACGCACGTGCGCGGCGCCGAACTGGCGGCCACCGTACGCCGCCTGCGCCGGTCGGTGACCGTGCGACGCCGCTGAGTCACCGGGGACGGCTGAGCGTCCGGGCGATCGACGCGATCGTCCCGGGCCCCACCCGGCAACAGCCGCCGATCAGCCGGGCGCCCGCGTCCCGCCAGGAGCCGGCCGCCTCGGCGGCGAAGGTGGGGTGCCCGTCCCAGGCGCGCGCCCCGGCGTCCCAGGACTCACCGCTGTTCGGATAGACGACGACCGGCTTACCGGTGACCCGTGCGGCGGTCTCGATCGCGTGGTACGCGTCCTCGGGGGCGCAGCAGTTCACGCCGACCGCGATCACCTCGTCCGCGTCGGCGACCAGGGCGAAGGCCTCCTCCAGCGGCTGCCCGGCGCGCGTGCGGTCGCCGTCGACGGTGTACGACAGCCACGCGGGCACGCCGAGTCCGCGCACCGCCCGCAGCAGCGCCGCAGCCTCGTCGGTGTCCGGGACGGTCTCCAGGGCCAGCACGTCCGGCGCGGCCCCGGCCAGCACCTCGAGGCGCGGCCGGTGGAAGCGCTCCAGCTCGGCCACGCTCAGCCCGTACCGGCCGCGGTACTCGGAGCCGTCCGCGAGCATCGCCCCGTACGGCCCCGCCGACGCCGCCACCCACAACGGCCGCCCGATCCCCTCGCCCCGCGCCCGCCGCACCGCTTCCCGCGCCAACTCCACGCTCAGCACGAGCAGTCGGCCCGCCTCCGCGCGCCCGATCCCGCGCCGCGCGAAACCTTCGAACGTGGCCTGATAACTGGCCGTGGTCGCCATGTCCGCCCCCGCCCTGAAGTAGGCGAGGTGCGCCTCGACGACCGCCTCGGGCCGCTCGGCGAGCAACCGCGCCGACCACAGCGCGTCGCTCAGATCATGACCGGCGGCCTCGAGCTGGTTGGACAGCCCGCCGTCGAGCACGACCACCTGGGCGGCGAGCGCTTCGGCGAGCGCGGATGAACTGCTGCTGACCATGACACGACGCTAACCGACCCGGCCCGGTCGAGCCCCGACGCGGGCCCTGGGCAGGCGGGTGGCACATGACACCTGCGAAGCCTCCAGTCTAGGTGGTCACAACGGCCTTTGTAATTCTGATAGTTGACTCTCACATATTGCGAGAGGACACTCTCACGTCATGACGACAGGCAATCGCTTCGGCGACCTGGAGATCAGCGACCCCAAGGTCATGCGCGCGCTCGCGCATCCCGTGCGGCTCGCCGTTCTGGAGCGGCTGCAGCGCTACGGTCCCGCCACCGCCACCCAGCTCTCCCCGCACGTCGGCGCCACCCCCTCCGTGACCAGCTGGCACCTGCGGCATCTCGCGGGCTTCGGGCTGGTCCGTGATGCCGAGGGGGCGACGGACCGGCGGGAGCGGCGCTGGGCGGCGGTGGCGCGGGGCTGGCGCGTCGAGGTGCCGGAGGACGAGGACGGGCGGGCGGCGGCCCGGGTGCTGTCCGGCGAGGTGATCGCGCGGACCGCCGAGCTGCCGCTGCGCTGGCTGACCGATACCGAGCCCGGCCTCGAAGCGGAGTGGACCCGGAACGCGGGCCTGGCCAACACGCGGATCGTGGTGTCGGTGGAGGAACTGGCCGCGCTGCAGGAGGCGATGGAGGAACTCTTCATGCCCTATGTCACCCGGGACGCGGCCGAACGGCCGCCCGGCAGCCGGGGCGTGCGGATGCTGATGTACGCGCTGCCGGAAGGGGCCGAGGGCGGCGACGGGGACGCGTCGTGTTGAGCGGTTCGCTGCGGCGGGAGCGCCGCTTCGTCCGCTACTGGATGGGGCAGACCGTCTCCCAGTTCGGCGACCGCGTCTCCGAACTCGCCGTGCCCCTGGTCGCGGTGGGCGCGCTGCACGCCTCCGCGCATCAGGTCGCCCTCCTGACCGCGCTCGCGTGGGCCCCCAACTTCGTCGGCCTGCTCCTCGGCGCCTGGGTCGACGGCCGCCCCGGCAAGCGGGCGTTGATGGTCGCCGCCGACTTGGTGCGCGCCGGTGTGCTGCTGACCCTGCCGGTCGCCGCGCTGTTCGACGCGGTGACGCTCGGGCAGCTGTACGCGGTGGCGCTGGTGACCGGGCTGGCAGCGGTGGTGTTCAGTACGGCCAACCAGTCGTTCTTCGCGCGCCTCGTGCCGCCCTCGTCGTACGTCGACGCCAACAGCAAGCTCAGCGTGAGTCGTTCGGCCTCCTTCGTCGCCGGGCCCGCCCTCGGCGGCGGGCTGGTCCAGTTGCTGACGGCGCCCGTCGCCGTGGCCGTCGACGCGGTGTCCTTCCTGGCGTCGGCGCTGCTCGTCGGCCGCGCCCGTGTCGACGAACCGAGGCCCGCCACCGACGGCCCCAGTGCCCCCTCGCTGCTGCGCTGCGCGGCACAGGGCCTGGCCTTCGTCGTACGGAACCCGGTTCTGCGGGCCGGCCTCGCCTGCTCGGCGACGGTGAACTTCTTCACCTTCCTCACCGGCACCGGCCTGCTCGTGCTGTTCGCCGACCGCCAACTCGGCCTGGCCCCGGGCGAGATCGGGCTGGCGTTCGGCGTGGGCGCGACCGGGGGACTCCTGGGCGCGGTGTCGGCGCCGGCGATCTCCCGGCTGATCGGCGTGGGGCGTAGCGTGGCCGTCGGCGCCGTCCTGTACCCGGCGCCGCTCGCGCTGCTGTGGGTCGCCGGTGGGCCGCTCTGGGCGCGGGCCGGGGTGCTGGCGGCGGTGGAGTTCCTCTCCTCCGTCGGCGTGATGCTCTTCGACATCAACCTCAACTCCCTTGAGGCGTCGGTCGTCCCGGACGGTCTGCGCAGCCGCGTCGCGGGCGCCTACAACACGGTCAACTACGGCACCCGGCCCCTGGGCGCGCTCGCCGGCGGCGCCCTCGCCACGTTCATCGGCCTCCGCCCGACCATCACCGTGGCCGCGGTGGGCGGAGCCCTGTCACTGGTGTGGCTGCTGGCGTCCCCCATCCCGCGCATCCGCTCCGTGGGTGCGGCGGCCACGCAGGCGGACTGACCTCGCTTCGCCGCTCGCCGCTCGCCGCTCGCCGCTCGCCGTTCGACGTGCGGCCGGCCAGTCGATCCCAGCCAGTCGATATCGGGTTGCCGAGTACCCCGACGTCCTGCGAAAACAATACGGTTGCGGCGCCATGGGGGAGGAGACGCATGACGTACAAAGCGGGGCGCGGTGAAGAGGCGCGTACCGGAGCGGCGGGCGGTTCGGGCGGGTCCGCCGAGCGCGCCCTGTGGCGGCAGCGCGACTTCGGGATCTTCTGGGTCGCCCAGACCCTCTCCGTGCTCGGGGACTCCTTCGCCCTGATCGCCCTGCCCCTGCTGGTGCTCCAGGCCACCGGCTCGCTCGCGCGCATGGGACTGCTGACGGCGGTGGGCGGCGCGGCCTCGGTGCTGGCGGCGGTGTTCGCCGGGGCGCTGGTGGACCGGGTGGACCGTCGCAGGCTGCTGATCGCCTGCGACCTGGTCCGCATGGTGCTGTACGGGCTGATCCCGCTGGTGTGGCTGTTCGGCCCGCGCATCTGGCTCCTGTACACGGTGCTCCCGCTGTGCGAGGCCGTCGGCATGCTGTTCGCCGTCGGTTACGTCACCGTTGTGCGCGGCCTGGTCGGGACCGGCCAACTGGTCGAGGCCAACGGCCGGTTGAACGCGACGGCGGCCGCAGCCGGCGTCCTGGGACCGCTGTGCGCGGGCCTGGTGGCGGCCTGGTCGGGACCGGCCACCGCGGTGGCCGCGGACGCGGCGAGCTTCGCCGTGTCGGCCGCGTGCATGTGCTTCGTACGGCTCCGGGAGCGCGCCGGAGCGGACGAACGCCCCAAGGACACGAGCCTGTGGCAGGACCTGCGCACGGGCGTGTCCTTCCTCGTACGGCACCCGGTGCTGCGCTCCCTGACCATCCTCCTCTTCGTGTTCAGCTTCCTCACCCTCGGCCTGACCGACCTGGTGATCTACCACCTCAAGCACGACCTCGGCCACGGCGACGGCACCGTCGGCACCGTCATGGGGGCGGGCGCCCTCGGCGTCATCGCCGGTTCCCTCCTCGTGGCCCCCGTCCGCAGGCGGCTCGGCTTCGGCCCGACGTGGATCGCCTCGGTCGCCGTGTGCGGCGTGGCCTTCGCCGGTCTGGGCTGGGTGCGTGACGTGCCCGCCGTGGCCGTGCTGAGCGCGGCCTTCCTGGGCTGCGGCGGCATGGCGGGCACCTGCTCCATGTCCCAGCGCCAGGAGGTCACTCCGGAACACCTCCTGGGACGGGTCACCTCCGCCTTCTGGACCCTCCAGTACGCCGCGGCCCCCGTCGGCGCGGCCACCCTCACCTGGGCGGCCGAACGGCAGGGGACGGCGCCGGTCGGCGCGGTCGCGGGCGGTGCCTGCGTCCTGGTCGCGATGGCGGCGCTGCTCACGCCGATCCGCCGCTCCTGAGTTCCGAGAACACGAAAGAGAACTCGGCCGGTTCGGCCCGCAGGTGGTACTGGGGCAGCGGGCCCGGACCGCAGGACTGGGAGCCGATGCCGTGCTGGCCGTGGTCGAGGTTGACCCACACCGTGTCGCCCGGCGTGAGGTCGGTGCGGTGCGTCGCGGCGTCCAGCTGCTCGGTGCTCCAGCGCCGGGCGGTGAACCAGAACTCCGGGTCGCCCTCGATGCGCAGCCCTCCGATCTCCGCCCAACGGACGTCGGCACGGGCGCCGTTCTCCTGCGGCCGGACGTACGGCGTCTGCAGTTCGTCGACCGAGGCATCCCAACGAGCCAGCAGTGCCGCCGACTTGGTGTCCGGGTAGGCCTCTCCGGGACCGCCGCCGAACCAGCTCACCCGGTCGGAGCCCGTCAGCCCGAAGCGGATGCCGAGCCGGGGCAGCGGCACCGTCCAGTCGCCCTCGGGTGCCACCGACACCGTCAGCCGCAGGTGGGTGCCGTCCGAGGTCCAGCGATAGACCGCCGCCAGGCCCAGCGCTCGTGCGGCGGGCGCCACCCGGGTGCGTACCGTCAGCGCGTCGCCGCTCACCCGCACCCCGTCGAGGCGGTGCCGCATGCGGTGCAGGCCCAGCTCGCGCCAGAGCGGGCCGGACCTGCTGTCGCGCCGCCAGGTCGCGCCGTCGTCGTTGTCGGTGGTGGCCCGCCACACGTCCAGCCGCAGGCCGGTGACCTCCACGCCGCCGATCGCCCGGAGCGCACCCGTACAAGCGTCGAAGGCGCCCGGGCCGAGGGTGATCAACCGCGCGCCCGGCAGGGGCTCTTCCGTCGCGGCGACGGACGGCAACTCCCTGACGGAGACGGGGATCTGGCCCCAGGCGACCTCGTGCCCCTTCGGCCCCCACGCGGTGTCGGCCGCCAGCAGGGCGCGTACCGTCCAGTGGACCTCACCGCTCCCGGCCGCCGGTGGCTCCGGCAGCTTGACGTCGGCCGTCTCGCCGGGGGCCAACTCCGGTACCGGCAGGGGGCCGGTCCCGACCGTTTCGCCCTCCACCTGGTACGACCACTCGAAGGCGAGCGCGGACAGGCCGGCGAAGTCGTGCCCGTTGGTGATGCGCACGGTGCCCTCGGCCCCGTCACCCTCGATCCGGATCGGTTCGATCACCTTCTTGTACTCGGCCAGCCCCGGGGACGGCCGCCGGTCCGGGAACAGCAGCCCGTCGCAGACGAAGTTGCCGTCGTGCAGCTCCTCGCCGAAGTCGCCGCCGTACGCGAATCCGTACCGCTCGTCCTTGATGCCGTGGTCGATCCACTCCCAGATGAAGCCGCCCTGGAGCCGGTCGTACGACGTGAAGAGGCGCTGGTAGTCGGCGATGCCGCCGGGGCCGTTACCCATGGCGTGGCCGTACTCGCACAGGAGGAAGGGGAGTTCGCGGCGCTTCCGGGGTCCGCCGTCCAGGCCCCGGCCGATCAGCTTGGTCTCGGCGTGGTCCGCGTACATCCGTGAGTACACGTCCGTGTCCCGGCAGTTGACGTCCCCCTCGTAGTGCACGAGCCGGGAGGGGTCCCGGCCGTGGATCCACTCGGCCATCGCGGTGAGGCCGCGGCCGGTGCCCGCCTCGTTGCCGAGGGACCAGAGGACGACGGACGGGTGGTTCTTGTCGCGTTCGACCATCCGGGCAGCACGGTCGAGCAGGGCCGGGGTCCAGCGCGCGTCGTCGACGGGGTTGTCACGCCAGCTCTGTTGGCCGAAGCCGTGGGTCTCCAGATCGCACTCGTCGATCACCCACAGGCCCAGCTCGTCGCAGAGGGAGAGGAAGGCGGGGTGCGGCGGGTAGTGGGAGGTGCGGACGGCGTTGACGTTGTGCCGCTTCATCAGCAGCACGTCCTCGCGCATCGTCTCCAGGTCGAGGGCGCGCCCCCTCTCCGGGTGCCACTCGTGGCGGTTGACACCCTTGAAGAGGACCGGCTTGCCGTTCACCTTGATCAGGCCGTCCGCCAACTCGACCGTACGGAAGCCGATGCGGAGCGGCACCCGTTCGCCCTCGGTCGCGAGGCAGGCGTCGTACAGCCGGGGTGTCTCCGCGGTCCACGGCTCGACCGGGACCGTCAGCGGCTCACCGGTCGCCACGTCGACGCCGAGCTCCGGCACCGTGACCCGCCCGGCCACGTCGGAGACGACGCGCAGCGTCCCCTCGCCCGTGACATGGTCGTAGCCGGCATGCACGAAGAAGTCGCCGACCGCGCCCGCCGGGCGGTGCAGCAGGGTGACGTCACGGAAGATGCCCGGCAGCCACCACTGGTCCTGGTCCTCGAGATACGAGCCTGACGACCACTGGTGGACGCGGACGGCCAGGACGTTGCCGCCGGGCCTGAGAAGGTGGCCGACCGCGAACTCGTGCGGCAGGCGCGATCCCTTGAACTCGCCGAGGGGTGTGCCGTTGAGCCATACGCGGGCGCAGGACTCCACGCCGTCGAAGCGGAGCACGGCGTCGCCGCCCTCGGCAGGGCCGGGCCAGTCCTCCGGCAGGTCGAAGAGCCGCAGGTGGTCGCCGGTGGGGTTCTCGGTCGGCACCCGCGGCGGGTCGACCGGGAAGGGGTAGAGATGGTTGGTGTAGGCGGGCGATCCGAAGCGTCCGGCGCCCTGCAGGACCCAGTGGCCGGGGACCGAGACCTCCGCCCAGCCGCCCGCGTCGTACCCCGGCTCGGCGAACGCGTCGTCCTCGGCGTCGGCCGTCGCCGAAAGGCGAAAATTCCAAAGCCCGCTCAGCGAGAGGGATTTGGCGTCGGAGGAGGCGTACCAGGCGCGGGGCGGGAGCAGTCCGGAGCCCGGGGAAAAGTCCTCGACGTAGTCGGTGGCCGTGGTGCTGCTGCGGAAAGACATCGCTCTCCTCTGGTCGGGTGTCCAGTCGGTCAGCTGTCCAGTGCGTCCCGTACGAAGGCGTTGGTGAACTTCCCGGTGGGGTCGAGGGATTGAGCCAGGCTGAGAAAGTCGTCGATGCGTGTGTACCGCCGACGGAGCACGGACGCCGGCAGGGTGAACACCTTGCCCCAGTGCGGGCGCGGCGCGAAGGCGTCCAGCACCTCCTCGACCCTGCGCACCACCGGCAGCACCGCCCCCGGGTCCTCGACCCAGGTGAAGTGCAGCGCCACCGAGTCCCGGTCGTGGGCGGGACTGAGCCACTGCCGGTCGGCGGCGACCGTACGCACCTCGCAGGTCTGCAGCACGGGCGCGACCACGGCCCGGATGCCGTCGAGCGCGTGCAGTGCGTCGACGGCTGACGACCACGGCAGCAGGTACTCGGACTGCAGCTCGGCCCCGTTGCTCGGCGTGAACTCGGCCCGGAAGTGCGGCAGTCGCTCGTGCCACGGACCCGGCATCCCCAGCTGCTCGGTGCAGTTGATCGCGGGCATCCCCGGCACCGGATGCATCGCCTCGGTGGCGGGCGCGGCCCACGGGAAGTCCACCGACGGCTGGTCGGTGCGGCGCTTGAGCCACGCCAGCCGGAAGCCCGGGTCCCGCCAGTCGGTGAACAGGCTGACGCTGTACGCCGACCTGGCCACCGCCGCGAAGTCAGGTCCGTCGTAGGGGAGTCGACCGAAGCGCGAGAGCTCGGTGAACACGTGCTGCTCGACCTCGTACGACGGCTCCAGGTCGAGGGTGAGCTCGACGATCACACCGAGCGCGCCGAGCGACGTCACGGCGCCGTCGAACCCCTCCTCGCCCCGCGCGATCGTCACCGTCGAGCCGTCCGCCGTGACCAGCCGCACCTCGCGCACCGCCGCGGCCAGCGGCGCGTTCCCGACCCCCGAACCATGGGTGCCGGTCGCCACCGAACCGGCCACCGAGATGTGCGGCAGAGAGGCCATGTTGGCCAGCGCCAGGCCGCGGGCGTGGACCGCGGCGGCCAACTGCGCGTACCGGACGCCGCCCGCGACCCGCACCGTACGGGCCGTGGTGTCCACGTCGATCACGGGCGGCAGGTCGGCGAGCGACAGCAGAAGGCCGTCGGCGCCCGGGTCGGCGATCTCGTTGAAGGAGTGCCCGCTGCCCAGCACCCGCACCTTGGCGCTCTCGGCCACCAGGCGCCGCAGCGCCTCCACCGAACTCGGACGCTGGAACTCCTTGGCCGCATAGGTGATGTTGCGCGCCCAGTTGGTGACCGTCTCCGCCATCCCTGCCGTCCCTCCCTGTGCCTGTCCGTGCCCTGCTCGGGGGTCTTTCGAGCCTCTCATCCGCCGACCTACCGTGGAGCGCTATTGCCGTCCCCGCGCCGGTGAGTCGGAAGGTCGCTCTCTTGCCCGAGACATTGCCCAAGACGTCGCCCGAGCGCCCCAGGGCGCTGTTCGCCATGACCGCCCGCAATGTTCCGCACCTCTTCCCGCCGGAGGTGCTCGCGTCGCTGCGTGCGAGCGTGGACGTCGATCCCGCCCTGGTGGCCGAGGACTTCAGCGACCCGCGGGTCCGGGCGGCCCTCGCCCGCGCCGAGATCCTCGTCACCGGCTGGGGCTGCCCCCGCCTCGACGCGGCGGCCCTGGACGCGGCGCCCGGGCTGCGGGCGGTGCTGCACGCCGCCGGGTCGGTCAAGGAGTTCACGACCCCCGAGGTGTGGCAGCGCGGCATCGCGGTGTCCTCGGCGGCCGCCGCCAACGCTCTGCCCGTCGCCGAGTACACCCTCGCCATGATCCTGCTCACCGGCAAGGACGCCCTCGTCTCCCGCGACCGGCTCCGCGCCCGCCGTCCCTTCCCCTACGGCGGCATCATCCCGGGCCTCGGAAACCACGGCCGCCGCGTGGGCGTCATCGGCGCCTCCCGCATCGGCCGCCGTCTCATCGAGCTGCTGCGCCCGTACGACCTGGCGGTGAGCCTCACCGACCCGTACGTCGACGCGGCCGAGGCCGCCCGTCTCGGCGTACCCCTGCTGCCGCTGGACGACCTGCTGCGCACCTCGGACGTCGTCACCCTGCACGCCCCCCTCACCCCGCGGACCCGAGGCCTCATCGGCGCCCGCGAACTCGCCCTGATGCCGACCGGATCGGTGCTCGTCAACACCGCGCGCGGCGCCCTCCTCGACCACGACGCGCTGATCGAGGAGCTGCGCACCGGCCGCCTGACCGCCGTCCTCGACGTCACCGACCCCGAACCGCTCCCCGTCGACTCGCCGCTCCTCGACCTGCCGGGCGCCTTCGTCACCCCGCACCTCGCCGGCTCCCAGGGCAACGAACTGGCCCGCCTCGGCCGCACCGTGGCGGAGGAAGCCGCACGGCTGCTGGCGGGCGAGGAACTGCGGTACGCGGTCGACCACACGGGGCTCGACCGGGCCGCGTGAGGGGCGCGGCCGTAGCCGTGTCCGGGTCGGGCGCGATGCCGCCGCGCGCGACACAGCGCGCGCCACGAGGGGACCCGGTACGGCGAACGCGCAGGCCTGGGCATACCGTGAGGAGTCGAACACCGAAGCCGGGAGGAGATACGGGATGGGCAGCCGCACCGCGCTGGTCGAGGATCTGATGGAGCGATTCCCGCACGTACCCCGGGAAGCCGTCTTCAAGGAGGACCTGCTCAGGGGCGGGGTCGCCTTCGACGCGTCCGCGCTGTCGGACAACGAGGGCGGCGAGGTCAAGCCGAAGTCGTACTTCATCTTCTCCTTCGACCACGGCACCCTGCCCGAGCTGGGCGAGGCCGCGCTCAGGCGCCCGCCGGAGGAGATCATCCTGACCGGTGGGCCGTACGACCTGCGCCGCACCGTCGTCTCCGTGCGGGTGAACCCGGCCTCGCCGTACCGCGTCGCCGCCGACGACGAGGGGCTGCTCGGGCTCTATCTCGACGGCAAGCGGATCGCCGACGTCGGCGTGCCGCCCATGCCGGAGTACTACCGGCACACCCTCTCCAACGGGAAGTCCGTGATGGAGGTGGCCCCGACCATCCAGTGGGGCTACCTGATCTACCTCACCGTCTTCCGCGTCTGCCAGTACTTCGGCGCCAAGGAGGAGTGCCAGTACTGCGACATCAACCACAACTGGCGCCAGCACAAAGCCGCCGGACGGCCGTACACCGGCGTCAAGGACGTGGAGGAGGTGCTGGAGGCCCTGGAGATCATCGACCGGTACGACACCCAGAAGGCATCCACCGCCTACACCCTCACCGGCGGCGCGATCACCAAGACCGTCGGCGGCCGCGACGAGGCCGACTTCTACGGGCAGTACGCCAAGGCCATCGAGGAGCGCTTCCCGGGCCGCTGGATCGGCAAGGTCGTGGCGCAGGCGCTGCCGCGCGACGACGTGCAGCGCTTCAAGGACTACGGCGTGCAGATCTACCACCCCAACTACGAGGTGTGGGACCGGCGGCTGTTCGAGCTGTACTGCCCCGGCAAGGAGCGCTACGTCGGCCGCGACGAGTGGCACAAGCGCATCCTCGACTCGGCGGAGATCTTCGGCGCGCGCAACGTGATCCCCAACTTCGTGGCGGGCGTGGAGATGGCCGAGCCCTTCGGCTTCACCACGGTCGACGAGGCCATCGCCTCCACCACCGAGGGCCTGCGCTTCTTCATGTCGCACGGCATCACGCCCCGCTTCACCACCTGGTGCCCCGAGCCCACGACCCCGCTCGGCAAGGCCAACCCGCAAGGCGCGCCGCTGGAGTACCACATCCGGCTCCTGGAGGCCTACCGCGCCACGATGGACGACTTCGGCCTGTCCTCGCCCCCCGGCTACGGCCCGCCCGGACCCGGCCGCGCGGTCTTCTCCGTGAGCTCCTTCATGGACAGCCTTCCGGCACGGGAGACGGCGGAGGCCGAGGAGGCGACCGCTCAGGCGTGACCCCAAGTGGCCCCGGGCACGCGGAAGTTGTCAGGGCGAGGGGCGGTCGTGCGACCGAGGGCACCGGTCGCACGACCGCCGGTCACCGGATTCGAGAACGACGCTTGTCAGTTGTGTCGATGGCGTGAAAGGCTCGTCCCCTGCCGCGAGGTTTCCCCAACTCCTTTGCTGCCATGGTGAGTTGACCTCGCACGCGCACGCAGTGGATGCAGGAGACCGATGCCCGACCTGCCGACCCCTCAGGACGCCGCCGAAGCCGCGCTGTTCTCCGAGTGCTGGGACGCGGTCCTCTCGTACGCCGACCTGTGCACGGCGGGTTCCCTGGCGGCCAACCAACTGGCCGCGGAGGCGTTCGCGCTCGGCATAGGCGAGGTCCGCGCGACGCAGCGGACGTCCGCGCGCGGTACCGGTCGGCGTCCGGCCCGGATGCCCGTGATCCCCCTGCTGCTGACCGCCGTACGCGCCACGGCCACGGCGTGGGAGAAGGGCGGCCTGGGGCACAAGCTCGACCCCGAACTCCGGCTGTGGCTCAACTCCGACAAGGCCGCCCGCTACACCGGGCCGCCCCTGGAGCGCCCGGTCGCGCTGCGCGGCCTCAGGGACATGCAGGAGGCGGACGCGACGCTGCTGTGGCTGGCCGACGTGGAGGCGCTGCCGCCGACCACCGTGGCCCGCCGGCTCGGCCTCGACCCGGCCACCCTGGCCCAGGAACTCGACCAGGTCCGCGGCCTGTTCCGGGACCGCTGCGGGCGCGCCCACCGCGACACGCCCCTGGACGCCGAGTGCCGCAGCTACGCCCGCCTCCTCGACGTGGTCACCCGCTCGGCCGCCGCCGACACCCCGGACGACCTCTCCCGCCACCTCGCCACGTGCGTGCGATGTGCGGAGACCGCCGCCTGCCTGCGGCTGCACGGCGGCGGCCTGCCCGCCGCGCTGGCCGGCGGCGTGATCGGATGGGGCGGCCTCGCCTATCTCGAACGCCGCCGCCGGGCCACCGAGGCGCGCCAGGCCGGGGCCCGCCCCGAGACCGCGCCCGCCCCGGAGGCCCGGGAGCCGCAGGACGGCAGGGGCAGGACCCGCGTCGCACGCAACAGCCTGCTCGCCGCGGCCGTCCTGCTGTCGGTGCTGGCGCTCGGGGTGTCGATGATGCCGTTCGGCTCGGACACCGACGACGCCGCCCACGACGACCGTCAGCCCGTCGCCGACCCCAGCCCTTCCCTCCCGTCCGTCAACGGCCACCCCTCGGTCTCCTTCTCCACCTCCGCCTCTCCCTCCACCCGTCCGCCCGCGACGGCCACCGCGAGCAGGCCACCCCACAAGAAGCCCGCCCCGACCCACCGGGCCACCTCCACCCCCTCGGCCGCCCACCGGTCGCACCCCGCCGCCCCCGCCACCGCGGCCGCGCCCACCTGCCGGGTCGACTACGAGGTGGTGGACGAGTGGTCCGACGGCTTCCAGGCCACCGTGGACATCACCACCAGCAGGGCCCTGGCCGACTGGGCCCTCGTCTGGACCTACCGCGACGGCCAGGGGATCACCCAGATGTGGGACGCACGCGCCGACCAGTACGGCTCCCGTGTCACCGTCACCCCCCGGGACTACGACAAGTCCGTCTCCGCGGGCGGCACGATCTCCTTCGGCTTCATCGGCTCCAAGCGCTACCGGAACTCCACGCCGGACGCCTTCTCGCTGAACGGGGCGAGCTGCGCGGCGGGTTGATCGGTTGGATACGCGGCGAGTTGAGAGGGCTCCGGAAGACACCAGGCGGTACTAGGACTCCGCAGCCGCGTACTGTGCCAGCAGTGCCTCGCTCGCCTTCTCACTGATCAGGTACACCGCGCTGGCGATGAACAGGCCCGGGATGTCGGGGAAGACCGACGCGTCCACCACGCGCAGCCCCTTCACCCCACGCACCCGGAAGTCGCCGTCGAGCACGGCCGAAGGGTCGTCGTCGGCGCCGATCTTCGCGGTGCCGCAGGCGTGGTGTCCCCACGACTGGTCGCGCACCCAGTCCTTGAGCTGGTCGGCGGTGCGGACCTCGGGCCCGGGGATCAGCTCGCGCTTGACGCCGGCGTCGGCGGCATGGGCGAACAGGTCGCGGGCGATCTCCATCCCGTCGACCACGCCTTGCAGATCCTGCTCCCAGCCCGGGCTGCCCTCGGAGAAGTAGTGGAACCTGATCTCCGGCGGCTCGGTGGGATCGGCCGAGCGCAGGGTGACCGTGCCGCCGCGGTTGTTGGTGTGTCCTTTGAGCACGACCACCGCCAGCCGGTCGTGCGCTTGGGCGCCGTCATCGGAGTAACCCGGGTAGTAGCCGTGGAAGTCGATGGGCAGCACGAGCAGCATGAGGTCGGAGTCGCCGTCGGACACACTCGACTTGGCGATGATCGTCGCCAGCAGGCCGTTGGTCGCGTACGGTCCGCCGTGGTCGGTGTCCCACTCGTCGATCAGCGCATCCCGCCGCTGCCCCTCGGTGGGCACGTCGAGCGACGCGCCGTCGAAGAGCGCGTAGTCGTCGTCCAACTCGGCGACCACCGAGACCTCGTAGCGGTCGTGCAGGTTCCGCCCCACCCCGGGCGCGTCGACGCGCACCGGAATGCCCAGCCGCTCCAGTTCGTCGCGCGGGCCGATACCGGACAGCATGAGCAACTGCGGGGTGTTGTACGTGCCGCCGGCCAGGATGACCTCATGCTTGGCGTACGCGGTCCCTTCGGTGAATCGGCCCTGGTCGTGGTTGTGGTCGGGGTCGTGGCCTTGGTCCTGTTCTCGATCTGCCGGGTCGGGACGGAGACGGCAGCTCTTCTCCGACGAGGCGCCGTACGCGCGACGCTGCTCCCGGTAGGCGACGCCCACCGCCCGGTCGCCGTCGAAGAGCACGCGTGTCACCAGCGCGTTCTTCTTGATCGTGAGCAGGTCTCCGACCTGCTTGCGCACGTCGAGCAGTCGCTCGCGCGTGCCGTTGCGGACCCCCGCGTCCGCCGCGAACGGGATGAACCCCATGCCCTCGAAGTCCGGCGGAGTGTCGGCCGCGTTGGGGTCGCGGGGCAACGGGATGTCGTCGGGGATGCCGAAGCGATCGCGCGCGGTCTGCTCGACGGCACTGATGATGTCGAGGAACTTGGGTTCCCGGCGGGCCAGTTCGGGTGCGGCCCGGGTCGTGCCTAGCCAGCCTTCCCTGCCGTGCCGGGCCTTGGCGTCGCGCTCGGCGGGAGTGTCACCGGGGAGCGGCTCGGCGTCCACGCCCTGCCAGTTCTCCAGCCGCCGGAACCGCTCGCGCATCGCCTCGACTTCCCAGCCCCGGTCGCCGGTGATCTCCACCAGCTTCTGCCACTCCTTGCCCTGCGGGAACAGCGTGATGAGGGCGTTCACCGTCGTGCTGCCGCCCAGGGCGCTGCCCCGCGGATAGAGGACGCCGTCCTTCGCGTCGACGAACTTGCGATCCTCGCGCTGAGTCGCCGTATCGTCCGAATGCCGTACGAAGAAGCTCCACGCCATGTCGGGGTCCTCGCTGGCGTAGGCCTGCATGATGGGAATCGAGTAGTACGGGCAGTCGTGGTCGTCGCCGGCCTCGAGAACCAGCACCCGGTGGCCCGCCAGGGCGAGATTGGCGGCCAGCGGACCGCCGCCGGCGCCCGTGCCGACGACGATGAAGTCGAATTCCTGAACGCTTTCATGGGGTTGCTGAGGCATCCGGCTCCCTCCTCCTGACCACGGTGCCCCGACGACGGGGGACACGCCACCTGGCCTGCTGTGGGCGGGGGGAGACTTTGGGCCCCTGGGACCCGGCGGACCCATGGGGTTCGTTCTCGGGCGGTCGCCGGAGTTGCCATCAACGCGGGAATCTCGGGTAAGCCCGTTGGTATGCCTTTGTCTGCCGATGCCGCGCCGTCGGGGGAAGGCCTTGTGCTGCCCGCGGGGACTACCCGTGGGTGAAGCCCTGGCCCTGGCCTCCGCGCTCTGCTTCGGTGTGACCCACTTCGTGAACGGGCTCGTCTCCCGCCGGATGGACGGCATCACCGTGGCCCTCTACGCACAGCTCGGCGGGACCGTGGTCGCGCTGTGGCTGGCGATGTCGTCATCCGGTGGCGTCGGGACGGCGTGTGACTACGGGTTCGGGGCGCTCTCGGGCGTCGGTACGGGCGTGGGGGTCGCGTTCCTCTACCGGGCGATGTCGCAGGGACAGATGAGCGTCGTCGTCCCGGTCAGTGACGTGGGCGCCGTAGCCCTTCCCGTTCTGGTGGGGGTGGCCTTCCTGGGCGAACGCCCGGCCACCGTCGCCTGGGTCGGCATCGCGGCTGCCGTCCCGGCACTCTGGCTGGTCTCGCAGGCGTCGGGGCCGGGCCCGCGCCCGGGCCGGGGCCGGGGAACAGGTTCACCGGTGACCGCCGGAGTCCCCGCCGCGCTGGCCGCGAGCACCTGCTTCGGGGTGCAGTTCCTGGCGATGGCCCAGGTGGGTGCGGATGGCGGCCTGTGGCCCGTCGTCGTCAGCCGGATCGCCTCCCTGCTGGTGATCACCGCGGTGCTCGTCCTCTTCCGGTCGCCCGCGACGATGCCCGGCCGGCTGACGGCGGTGGCCTGCGCGGCCGGTGCCGTCGGGACGGTCGCCATCATCCTTTACCTCGCCGCCACTCGGCACCAGCTGATGGCCGTGGCCACCGTACTGTCGGCGCTCTACCCGGCCATCCCGGTCCTGCTGGCACTGGTCTTCCTGCATGAGCGGCTCACGCGGTGGCAGACCGCCGGACTGGTCTGCGCGGCCGCGGCCATCGCGCTCATCGCCCTGCGCTGAAGACGGCGGTACGGCTGCCGGAGCGCCAAGTGTCCGCACCACCGGGCTCACCCGTACGACGCCGACACCGCGCCGGAGAGACGACACTGCACGACGATGGGCGTAGGAACGGAGGTCGCCTTGGGACACGCTGTCGGTGATGTGCTGGGCCTGGCGGCCGCGGTCGCGGTCAGCCCACTTCCCATCGTGGCGATCATCCTCATCCTGGCCACGCCGCGAGGACGCCTCAACGGCCCGCTCTTCGCTCTCGGCTGGCTCCTGGGACTCGCACTGCTGGGTGCGATCATGCTCGCGATCGGGGGGCACGGGCGGCGCGTCCACCCACAAGCACCCCGCCACCTGGGTGGGAGCCCTGAAGCTCGCCCTCGGCCTGCTGCTGGCCCTCTTCGGCGCACGGCAATGGCGCCGACGCCCCAAGGACCCCACTCAGGCGCAGCTCCCGAAGTGGATGGCGGCCATCGACCACTTCACGCCCCTCAAAGTTCTGGGGCTGGGGCTGGTGCTCTCGGCAGCCAACCTCAAGAACGCACCCCTGACCATCGCCGCGGGCGCCTCGATCAGCTCAGCCGGACTCCCGGTGCCCCAGCAGATCGGAACACTCGCGATCTTCGTCGTCATCGCGTCCCTCGGCGTGCTCGCACCGCTCGCTGTCTACCTGGTCATGGGCGAACGCGCGAAGAACCTCCTCGGCAACTGGCGCGACTGGGCGGCCCAGCACAACGTCGCCGTCATGGCCGTCCTGTTCTTCGTCCTCGGCCTCAAGCTCCTCGGGGACGGCATCAGCGTCCTCACTGCCGGCTGATCACGCATCGGACGTGAGTGGTGAGCCGTCCCTCGTCGTCGCTGACGTGGAAGGCGAGGGCGGGAGGGAGGGTGGTCGAGGTGGACGTGGTCCTGCGGGTGGGGAAAGACGCTTTATGACCGCAACCCGAGTCCGCCGTCTCCATCTGGCCGGCACCCTGACGGAATCCGGGCGCCTGCGTGCGCGATGAGTGCTGCCACTTGCCTCCGGCTGCCCGCCGGGCGCGGGTGGCAGTGACGGCAATCTTCTTCGTCCATGGCGCCGTCTTCGCCTCCTGGGCCACCAGGGTTCCCGCCGTGCAGACCGAACTCCGGATGTCCGACGGGCTTCTGGGCCTCGTACTCGCTGGTTTGGGAGTCGGTGCGCTGGCCGGCAGCCAGGCGGGCGGGGTGCTGGTGCGGCGCCTCGGCAGCCGCGCCGTGAGTGCGATGGCGCCCGTGGTACTGAGCGTGCCGCTGGGCCTCGTCCCGACGGCGCACTCGGCGTGGACCCTCATGGGCCTGCTGGTGCTGCTCGGAGCGGGCGACGGGTGCACGTCGGTTGCCATGAACGCTCAAGCGGTCGTCGTGCAGCGGCGGTACGGACGCGCGGTGCTCAATTCGATGCACGCAATCCGTAGCGTCGGCGCCGTCACCGGGGGCTTGGCCGGAGTGGCCACCGCGGCCCTCGGTCTGACACTGACGACCCAGTTCGTGGTCATGGCCGCGGCCCTCGCTGTCGTATCGGCGGTGGCGGCCCTTGGGCTGGGGCCGGACGGGAAGCGCGCGCAGCAGGCGGAGCGAAGCGACCGCACTGAACAGACCGAACAGATCCAACGGATCGAACAGCCCGGACAGCCCGGACAGCCCGATCGGACCGACGTGACCGGTCAGGGACCAAACAGGCGGACAGTCGTGTCGATGCTCGCGCTGATGGCCTTCCTGGCCGCATGGGTGGAGGACGCCCCGGCCTCCTGGAGCGGCGTGTACCTGAGGAACGTGGGGGCGGACGCCGCTACCGCCGCAGCCGGATACGCGGCCTTCTCGGCCGGCTCGGTCCTCGCCCGACTGTTCAACGACCGGATGGTCGACCGCATCGGCTGGGACCGCCTTATCCGGGCCGGCACCCTGTGCTGCGCCGCCGCGCTGACCGGGGCGCTGCTCGTCGGACAGCCAGGCCTCACGCTGGCGGCGCTCGTCGTCGCCGGTGCGGGAATCAGCGCGGTCTTTCCCGGCGCGTTCACCACTGCGGGCGGGCTGCCCGACGGGGCCTTGGTCATGGGCCATGTCGGCTTCGCAGGGAACCTCGGCTGGCTGCTGATCTCTCCCGTCATCGGCGCCCTGGCAACACTCGTCGGTCTGCCGACCGCCCTCGGCGTTCTGGTCGTCGCGGCAGCGACCATCGCCGTCCTGGCCCCGATCACCCGCTCGGCCACACCAGCGGGCTCCGATGCCCAGCGGACCGCCCGGCAGACGAACAGCTGAGGGGGAGCGAGAAGCGGCGGCGCCCGAATTCTCTTGCTCCTAGGAGGACTTCGCTCCTTACGGTTGCCGTTGGGCGCCGCTGTCGACTGAGTGAGGCCACGCCGCCCGCTCCACGGTGTGTGGATCGACGGCAGACGGGATGGGAGCTGGGGACGTAGTGGGATGCGGCAGGTGGGCAACCGGACCCCAGCACGCGGTGGGTACCCTCTGGGCTTGGTTTGACGCTCCGTCGGGTGGTCGAAGGGCAGGGGGCTATGGGGGCTGGAAGGCAGGGCAGGTCGGTGGCGGGGTCGGAGAGATATCCGAGATTGCTCCCGGTGCTTGGGATGTTCATCGTGCTGGCCGCCGTGCTGGAACGCTGCCTGTCGCTGCTCGACGGACCGAAGACGTACATACTCTGCGGTGACCTTGTCGAGCTGTCCGAAGAACTCGACCGGGAAGCAAGTGTGAACCGGTGGCTCCTGCTGGCCGGCCTATTGCTGTCCGTGGCAGCACTGGTCGTCTCACGTGTATACCGCTGGCGGGTTCTCCCCGTGCTGACGCTGTCTGCGGTTCTGCTCCTGGTGGTTCTGGCGGACGGTTATGCGGCGCGCGCGGATGCCGTCGCCCATCGGATCTGGACATCCCAGACCGGCGACGAACCCACGGACGCGTACAACACATCTCGAGGCTGGTTCAACTGGAGCCCACTCGGCCCGTGATCCACCAGGCTCTGAACGAACGCCCAAGGCACTGACCAGCGTTGCGACGCCGCGGGTATGGGTCCGCCATCCTCTCCGCCGCCGAAGAGCTCGTTGCTCGCGGGGGCTCGACATCTCTCGGCTTGAACGTCGTCGGGGACAACGAGGCAGCCGTTGCCCTGTACCGCCGCAATGGCTATGACGTGTCATCGATGGCCCTGCGCAAAAGCGTGCAGCGAGCGCCTGACATCAACGGCTGCCGCCAACAAGCGCGAACAGCACCGGCCGACGTCGGACCCCGGAGGACGGATCCCCGGGTCGCAGGCCCGTTTGCCGGTGGCCGCGAAGCCCGGTGATCGACCTGACAAGGATGAGGCTTGGTCACTCCACCTGCGTACGTTGTACGCTGCGTCGATGCGGAAGCGGCGCGTCCCGTGGGGGCAGGTCAGTTTCTACCTGGCCTGGTGGTCGGTGGTCACCATCATGTTCTGGCTGTGCGGGAAACTCCTGGGGGATCCGACGGGCATCGTGTTCAGTGCCCTCTTCGGCGCCATCGCGGTAGGGGCCGGAGCGCTCAGGGATCGACGTGCTGCGCGACGTACTGAGAACAGCTGAGGTCCGTGCCATACCCGTGCCAGATCTGACGGGGATCCACGGGGAACCGCAGTCGCCGGCGGGTGCTTGACCTTCGACCTACCCACGTGGGCAGTTCGCAGGTCGGAAGGGCACTCGCCTCACCTCGCTCCTGAAGCGGCTGACGCAGGTTCGAATCCTGCCGGGGGCACCACGCCAAAGGCCCCGGACCGATCATGGTCCGGGGCCTTTGTCATCCAGCTCTGACATCAACGAGGGCGGTCATTCACGGCCGGGACGCCGTCGTCCCGGCCGGTCACCCCATCGTCTTCTGGCCGTCCAGGGCCTCGCGGACGATGTCGGCGTGGCCGGCGTGCTGGGCGGTCTCGGCGATGATGTGCAGTAGTACGCGGCGAGCCGACCATTTGGCGCTGCCCTCGAACCACGGGGCCTTCGGCAACGGCTGGGCGGCGTCGAGGTCGGGCAGGGTGGAGACCAACTCGTCGGTCCGGTGCGCCACTTCGCCGTACTCGGCCAGCACACCGGCGAGCGTCTCGCCGGGCAGCATCCGGAACTCTTCGGCGCGGGCGGCGAAGTCGGCCTCGGTCCAGGTGGTGAAGTCGGGCATCGCCGACGGTCCCTCCAGGAGGAAGGCCACCCAGCCCCGCTCGACCGAGGTCACGTGCTTGATCAGACCGCCGAGGCACAACTCGCTCACGGTGGTGCGCAGTCCGGCCTGCTCGTCGGTGAGGCCATGGGTGGTGAAGCGCAGGAAATGCCGATGCTTGGCCAGCGCCTCCAGCAGGTCGGCGGCCTCGCCGGTGGCGGCCGGCCCGTGTGCGGTCGGCTCGTTGACGCTCACGGTCTCGCTCATGGTCTTCGCCCTCCGTTGGTTCTCTCTGCCGGACGGGGTCCACGCTAGGAGCCATAGCGGTCACTTTCTGGCCTGAATTGCGGAAGGATCGGAGTCATGGCGAACACCAGCACGCGGACGCTGCGACTGCTCTCCCTGCTCCAGACCCACCGGTACTGGCCGGGCGGGGAGCTGGCCGATCGACTGGGTGTCTCGGTCCGCACCCTGCGGCGTGACGTCGACCGGCTGCGCGAGCTGGGCTATCCGGTCGAGGCACAGCGCGGTGTCGACGGCGGCTATCAGCTCGTCCCGGGCGCGGCGCTGCCGCCGCTGGTGATCGACGACGAGGAGGCGGTCGCGCTCGCCGTGGGCCTGCAGGCTGCCTCGGAGAGCCCGGTGGAAGGCATCGCCGAGTCCTCGGTCCGGGTGCTGGCCAAGGTGGTGCAGGTGATGCCGGCCCGGCTGCGGCGCCGGGTCGAGGCGCTGCGCGCGATGACCGTACCCGCCAACTGGGGCGGCCCGGCCGACGCGGGCGTCGACCCGGACAAGCTCACCGCGGTGGCACTGGCTTGCCGGGACAACGAACAGCTCCGTTTCTCCTACGGCGCCGCCGACGGCCGGCACAGCGACCGGCACGTCGAACCGCATCGGCTGGTCTGCCTCAGCCGCCGCTGGTACCTGGTCGCGTACGACCTCACCCGACACGACTGGCGCAGTTTCCGAGTGGACCGGCTCACCGCTCCCTACGGCACCGGCGCCCGGTTCCGCCCCCGCGACCTGCCCGCCGCCGATGCCGCCGAATTCATCCGTGCCGGCCTGAACAACCTGCCTCACCTGTACCAGGTCGAGGTCCTGGTCGACGCCCCGGCTGAGACTGTGCGCGAACGGATCGGGCAGTGGAGCACAGTCGAGGAGGTCGATGGCGAGCATTGTCGGGTGCGGATGACCGCCGAATCCCTGGACTGGCCGACCCTGGCACTCGGCGTGCTCGACGCTGACTTCCGCGTCCTCGACCCGCCCGAATTGCTTGACCGGATCCGCGAATGGGGCGCACGGTTCAGCCGAGCAGCCCAACTAGCCCGTAAAGGAAGGCAATAGCACTCCCCGACCAGGTTGAGCCGCCTGTTGTCCTGGTCTTTGTCCAGTGTGCGTCCGGCCGCCACCGTTCACCGCCGTACGCACACCCAAGGTTGCCCGGCAGACACATCCGAGCCTGCTGGCTCGATCGGAGAAAGCAGCAGATCACCGGCAGGGCACATCGAACAGCCCCCTTGGAGATCTCTCCAAGGGGGCTGTTTCGTGTCCTGGGGTACAAACGACGGACAGCGCGTCAGGCCGCGCTCTCGGCCGCACCCAGGGGGACAGAAGGCAAGACAAGGTAGAGAAGGCGGCCGCCTTCTCTACCTTGATCAAGTTCGGAGAGCTTGGGCTCCTCCGCCTTCCTGGCTCCCTCCGCGACCCAGCGCAGCGTTCAGTACTGCTCGGTCTCCACAAAACCCGCGTCCGCGTCGTCGGCGCCGAAGGCGTCGGCGGCGGCGGTCGGGTCGAATCCGGGCGGGCTGTCCTTGAGGGCCAGGCCCATGCCGGCCAGCTTCGCCTTGACCTCGTCGATCGACTTCGCACCGAAGTTGCGGATGTCGAGGAGGTCGGCCTCGGAGCGCGCCAGGAGCTCACCCACCATGTGAACGCCCTCACGCTTGAGGCAGTTGTAGGAGCGGACCGTCAGCTCGAGCTCCTCGATCGGGAGCGCGAGGTCGGCGGCCAGGGCGGCGTCCGTGGGGG